>DAIQNC010000257.1:0-6001 GCA_036788655.1 Ktedonobacteraceae bacterium | reverse complement strand
CACAACATGGATGTATGCGCATGACGTATATGCGAATTTGCAGTTGTCACAACAGCCAACACCAGCAATCCAACCGCGAACACGAGTAACGTTATCAACGGCCCGAAACGTTGCAGCAACACACCTGTGAGCGCATATCCCAGAGGTTGTAACCCTACAGAGACCAGTCGATAGCTGCTATTCACACGCCCCTGTAGTTCGTCGGGAATCTGAATGACGCGATAACTGTATTGCATCACGTTGTAGATAGGGCCGACAAGCGTGAAACATGCGAAAATGATTGCCAGCAAGAACGGATTCACTGCAACCGCAAAGAGCGACCAGAACAGGGTTATCAGCCAAATGGTGATTATTGCTATCTGACCAACGCGCAATATTTTCTGCACAGGTGCGCTCAAGGCGGCACCAACAACACTACCGATGCCACCAATTGCGAAAATGACACCAATGAAAGCTGACGAGGCATGTTGCTGTTGGGCAATCACGATTACTACCAGTTCAGCACTTACCAGAATCATGTTCACATAGCCGGTGAGCAAGGCGAGATAGCGTATAAGTGGTTGTTGCCAGAGCCAGTGCAGCCCTTCGCCAATCTCCATCCATAAATTCGTTGCTGTCGATTGTTCTTTATTCTCCATCGTCTCCTTCTGCATAGTAGTCCGTATCAAGACAAGAGATATAGCAGATACACCATATGAGATCGCGTCGGCAAGAAATGGAAGCAGCCTTGCAATGCCATAGAGGACGCCGCCTAGAAGAGGACCAACCAGCAAGGTGAAACTAATGGTAGCTTCGTTTTGAGAGACCGCCGCTCCTATCTGTTCTCTGGCGACGATATGAGGGAGTATGGCGGTTTCAGCAGCCGTAAAGAAGGTGAAGAGCGATCCTTCCAATAGTGTCGTTACGTACAGTTGTGCGATGGTGAGATGTCCAATCAGAAATGCGACAGGAATGCTTGCCATCGCAAGGCCACGTCCGATATCGCAAATGATCATGACTTGCTTGCGATTCCACCTGTCAACCAGCGCACCAGCAGGCAGAGAAAGCACGATAAAGGATAGGCCGCGTAGCGCACCCACGAAACCAGCCTGTGCAGGAGAATGGGTGAGGGTCAGCGTCAATAAAGGATAGGCCAGTTGCGAAATGCCTGTCCCCGTCAGCGAAACCATCTGTCCGCTCCATAGCAGGAGAAAGTTCGGATTGCGCCATAATGGTATTGAGCGTTGATGTGGTGCATTTTCGGGTTCCATAGCACTGCTCCCGACCATGTTGTGACGTGATGTATCACGACTGTGTTTCGCTTGTCGCACAGTCGTGATACATCACGTCACAATATGGGTTCGACGTGTATTCCCAGACCTTTTACGAAGGCGAGAGCTTGATTCGGGTCGATGGTCGCACCCTGCAATTCACGCGGCCCGACACGCATACCATCTATGATTGAGCCGCGTAAGTCTGCACCGAGAAGTTTTGCTCGTGTAAAGTCGGCATTGCTCAGATCACAATTCAGAAATACAGCATTGGTGAGGTCTGCTTCGAGAAAGTTTGCGTCGCTCAGATGGCACGACTCGAAGCGCACTGTCTGGAATTTCGAGAGCGCAAAGCTGGCAAAACTTCCACTACACTCTTTGAAGAGGGCATCCTGAAACTGTGCCTCGCCGCATTGCCAGCCTGTAAGATGACAGCCAATGAGTTCCACGCGAACGAGCGATGTTTCGGCCCATTCTGCGTTCGCAAGATCACAGATGTGAAGCTGGCAATCCAGTATCTGAACATGTTTGAAGTGCGTCTTGCTCATCTGCATCTGCTGAAATACTACCTGATCGAAGGAGATGTGGGTAGCGTCCTGCTCCGACCAATCTTCCTGTGACAACAGTATTTGAGCATGATAACTATGGTCGAGCAATGTATGTAACGTCTCTTTCGCAAGTGCCTGTTTTGGCATCTTTGGCGGCTTGAGACGTTTTTTGGATGTACTCTGGTTACTCATGAAGCTCCCACAGCAGGTAGACGCGGCGACGTGGATTTCCAGTAGAGTTGACGACGCGGAATACGGCGAAGCAACTGGCGCGTCCTCTGCCAGACACTCACCGGGTCCACGTTATTGCGCCAGTAGTAGTAACAAGCAACCTCGTCAGGCTCAGTGCTAAGAAGTCGCGTGAAGGATGGGTCAAGCATCTCTTCATCTGCCGCGTCCAGATTGAAGTTTTGCAGCCAGAGTTGGCTTCGTTTGTTATGCAGACGCGCTGCCTCAACAATGATACGCCCCCAATGAGTAACACTTTCCATATCTTCCTGTAACAGTTGCCAGAAAAGATGGCAACCGAGCGTATCGAGTGCAGGAATAGTTGCCAGTTCGTCTACCTGTCCTAGCTCGTTTGGAAGCAACACAACACTGGTCTTGACATGTGGATTAACGCGCTTTGCACCTGCATAGACCTCGCCAAGAAAGTCGATCATCGAGCGGCGGCGAAAGCGTGGCAGGTCGGCGACATCGGGACAGAGAGCACGACAGACAGCACAAAAACAGGTGATATCAGGGCCACGCGGCTCATCAATGACGATGCCGTTAATGGGATAGGTGGCGAGATAGTATTCAATCTCTCTGGACAGCCATGCGCGAAACGGCTCATGGTTGTAGCAAGAGATGTCGTGATACCTGCCATGACGGTCTTTGACACGCGACTCTGGATGCTGAAAGGTATACCAGCTTGGCATGAGTGACGGCCCGGCGAACAGGTTGCCATAGCGTCCCATGCTCAAATGCACTTTCAAGCCTACATCGTGTGCCTGTTGCAATACCCGTGTGAAGTCACGTGCCAGACGTTGCTCTTCCTGTTCGTGAATAGCGATAACAATATTGCTTGCACCTGTAGCACGAATCTGCTCAAAATCGCGTTTGACGTTCTCGGCATGGAGCCAGGAATGGAAATAAGCGACGGTGATGTCCATGAAGTCCCCTATCTACCCGCACAGCACCGTTACAGGTTGCGGTAAAACATGTAAATCTATCATTTCTATAAACCTTAGTATACACAGCATTTACATCTATCTGCTACTAAACGGTATCTTTTGGCTACTTATGTCGATATGGCACTATCGTGCTTGACAAATTCGGCATTTGTAGGCACAATGCCCACATGAGTAAGCAAGGGTTACACGATTCGCAGGATGGCACGCTATCAACGTGCTTTGTCCGCTCTTATGCAAAGATTAATTTAACGCTCGATGTGTTGGGGAAGCGTGGTGACGGGTATCACGAACTGGCAACTATCATGCAAGCAGTCGATCTCTACGATACGCTCTGCCTCTCGACCATCCCCGAAGATACTGTACGTATTGTGTGTACGCGACATGAGTTGAGCAACGCCCAGAACCTCGCAGTCCGCGCCGCACAGCTTGTGCGGCAGCATCTTTCGTTGAAGCAGGGGCTAGAGATCGCACTCGATAAACGCATTCCGATGGCGGCGGGACTTGGTGGTGGTAGCAGTAATGCCGCCGCTGTACTCCTCGCGCTACGTCACTGGTGGAATCTACCGCTCACACCTGAAGAAATGCTTCATCTAGCAGCCGCACTCGGCTCCGATGTACCTTTTTTTCTCTCAAACGGCCTCGCGCTCTGCGAGGGGCGCGGTGAGCGAGTGACGCCTATGCATCCCTACTTGCCTACATCTATGCGCTGGCTTGTCTTACTTAAACCAGCTATCGAAGTCTCAACCGCAACCGTTTTTCGTCGCCTGACCGCCGCCGATTATACCAATGGTGTACACACTCAGGCGGTCTACAGAGTATTACAGGTAAAGGGAGAGCCGAATCCCGAAGACCTGCATAACGGCCTTGAACGCGGCGTTCTGGAATGCTATCCAGAGGTCGCACAGGCACGAGCTGCTATGCTCACAGCAGGAGCAACGCTGGTACGTCTTTCTGGGAGTGGCCCAACGCTCTTCGCACCCTTTTCCGATCTGACTCGCGCCGCTCAGGTACGCGACTCTCTGCGTACACAGGGGTACGAGGTGTACCTGACACGCGCCATCTACCCCAACGTCGGGGATATAGACATACTGTAACCGTATTGTTCAAAATTGGAAGGAGCTAACATCGTGGCAGAATATTATTGCGTCAAGTGCAAGAAGAAAACAGAAATGAAGGATGGACAGAGGGTGACGATGAAGAATGGCAAACCTGCACTCAAAGGTCATTGCGCCGTCTGCGGTACGACCATCAATGCTATTCTTCCTGCGGACAAGAAAGAATAAATTCTCTGTATGGAATTTTCCCTCACGGGCGACCACGTATGGAAGCACACGGGCGACCACAAGGGTACGCCCGTGTGCTTCCATACGTGGTCGCCCGTGAGGATATGTAAAATCTACTCTTTCCTTGTAGTCGCCTTCCAAACTGCCAACTTTGCTCTCTCGACTTCCCATGCTCGCTCTGCTATAATTGGGGATGTCATCGGAGGCATCACGAATAAAGAATAGCATTGAGCGAGGAAAAGCGATGAATATTTGGGACTCAGTACATCGTGGTCTGGAAAAAGCGTCGCAGGAAGCGGCCCGCATCGCAAAAATACAACGTTTGCGTAGTACAATGGATACGCTGGTGCAACAACTTAATACACAACAGGGTCTCGTCATCACAAAGGCTATGGATCTCTATCTCTCAGGCCAGTTACCCCCTGGCGAACTTCTCACCGCCTGTCAGCAGCTAGAGTCAACGCATCAGCGCGTCAATCAGCTTCAAAACGAGCTGAACCAGCTCCAGAGCCAGCAGAATATGAGTACAGGCAATCAAGGAAATCAGGGTACTCAGAGAGGACAGGGAACACCATCAGGGACGCAGGATGCACAGGCAACACAGCTTATCAATCCTGATGCTCCTTCTTCCTATGCGCCACCGCCACCCGGTTATCAGCCCTATGATAGTGCTGTACCACCGCTCGTTCCACCACCACCACCTCGCATAGACGTTCAGAGTGGACAAAGTGGTCAATCGACTGATACTGCTGGAATGATCTCACCACCACCGTTAGTCGAACGCAATCATTGTCCCGTCTGTCATATTGCCCTCATTCCCGGCAATGCCTTCTGTCACAATTGCGGTACACCCGTTGCGTTCGCTGCCGATGCTCAACAACTAACAGTACGTAGTGGTACAGATACACAACCGGGGGCCGGAATGGTGGGCAATGCCTCACTACCTGTCGGTGAAAACGAGCCACCGGAAGTGATAGACGAATACTAGTATGCGTCAGTCCATCATCACTCTACTCTGCTTACTTCTACGAGTGCCATTCGCACTCATAGATAGCATATGGCGTCTTTTCACACGTCAGGAATTGCAACATCCTCGTTCGATTGTCGTCATTAAGCCTTGCTGCCTCGGCGATGTGATTATGACGACGCCACTTTTAGAGGTTCTTCATAATGCCTATCCCGATGCCTCGATAACGTATGTTGTGGGAAGCTGGTCAAAGGTCGTTGTGGAGCATGCGCCGTTTGTGCAAACCATCATCGACTGCGGTAACGTTGGCATCGCTGGTCGCTACACAATGCGCGACTATCTCATGCTGGCTCTGCAATTGCGGCGTCAACACTTCGATCTTGCCTTCGTACTTGACCGCTCACCGATGCTGACACTACTTCCGTGGCTTGCAGGTATTCCGCGTCGCGTCGGACTCGATAGCCTCGGACGTGGTTTCTCGCTTACAGACCGCATACCTGTCTCATCTTCGCCAACGATGCTACAACATCAGGCCGACATCTATCTCGACCTCGCACACGCCTTGCATCTTCCACTAGACCACCCACGTATGCACTTTGTCCCTACCGAGCAAGAGCGTGAGCGCGTGACCTCAGTATTTACACGAACGCCTGAAGCATATGCCCTTGTCGCTATCTTCGCAGGTGGTGGAAGCAATCCTGGCATGGAGTTGACCGCGAAACGCTGGCCTCTCGACCGCTACCGCGAGATCGTGCGCCGCCTCGTACACGAACTGAAT
>DAIQNC010000256.1:0-6003 GCA_036788655.1 Ktedonobacteraceae bacterium | reverse complement strand
AGGGTGATGAGCGTTGACGCTGCATGGATAGAGGCTCAGATTGAGCAACACTGGCCCCATGTTGCAACCGTCGAATCTGTCAAACCAGAAGCCGTGCAACTCTCAGTAGTCGCTCTCAATGCACTTCCGCTTAGCCTGCAACGTCACTTATTGAGACGTGCCACCAGTCAATTGTGTGAAGGGCAATCTCCGTTAGAGCTTCGGCATTACCAGCTGATTGAACAACTGGTACAACGCCCTTCGTCCATACGAAATGTATCACTGCATTTGCCGTGTTCTCTGCTCGTGCGTCGTGAAGGCAATATGCTGTCTGTTGAACGCTGGCAACCTTCCTTGCAAACTGGTATGCTCGAAGAGGAGCAATTGACCACCGATGTGCATTTACCCGTTCCAGGTAGCGTTGCTCTTCCTGATACGTCATGGATAGCCAGTGCTGAGTTTGTTTCGGACGAAACGATGCAGCGTATTTGGAAGGCGTTGCGTGAAGAGCGTTGGGATGATGTGTTGCGGGTGTTGCAACCAACGGCGTATCGTGTCTTTGTTGATGTCGACAGCATTGGTCGTTCTGGTTTGCATGTGCGCCTTCGCCAACCTGGAGATCGTATGCAGCCGCTCGGCATGGTGCATGAAAAGAAACTCCAGGATATTTTTATCGACAGGCACATTCCACGTCTTGAACGAGAGAGACTACCTTTTTTTCTCACAGACGAGCATCCTGTATGGCTCGCTGGCGTCATGATTGACGAGCGAGTACGTTTGCGTAAAGAGACGCAACGAATCGTACAACTACAATTACAGAGGTAACACAACATGAGTCCTATGAATGAGGATATCGAAGAAATTCTTATCACTGAGGAGCAGCTACAGGCGAAAGTTGCTGAACTGGGTGAGCAAATTGCCAGCGATTATCAAGAGAAGACACTGCTACTCCTCGGAACGCTGAAAGGTGCTGTTCCCTTTATCGCCGACCTCTCGCGTGCCATTTACCTGCCACTCGAAATCGACTATATGGCGGTCGCCAGCTATGGCAATAGTTCGCATACGAGCGGCGTGGTGCGAATCATCAAAGACCTTGAAGGGCCAATTAACAACAAGCATATCCTGATTATCGAGGATATTATCGACAGTGGCCTGACGCTCCACTATATCGTAGATCTCTTACGACGGCGCAATCCGCTCAGTCTTCGCATCTGCACATTGCTCGACAAACAGCGCGAACGGCTCCAATCGGTCGATATCGCGTATCGGGGTTTCACCATTCCAGACAAGTTTGTCGTAGGCTATGGTCTCGACTACGCCCAACGCTATCGCAACCTGCCCTACATAGGTGTTCTGAAACCAGAGGTCTACGACGAGAACATGAAACCTCAGTCGGAACATCAGAGTCCCGCCGAGGGAAGGGTGTAATCGTAGGGGTCTAATTATGTTGAAGACAGAGATGTAGGGACAGATTCATCACGTCCGTGCGTTGATGGGCGATAAACCAGACGGATGTGATGAATCTGTCCCTACATCTCTGTCTCCATGTCTATTTGACAAGGTTCATCATAACGCCCCTACGATTAGACCTGTTCCACGTTCGGGTTTGTTTGCTCGCCTGTGTTGGGTGTCTGTCCCTGACTCTGGCTCTGATTTTGTGATGAGCCATAAATCATGTCGGAGAGTTCCTTGCGTGAGCGGTCGAGGAACGCACGTAACTGAGTGACGCGCTCTTTGTTCTCGAAGGCTCCTCGGCTGGCAATGGCGAAGAGACGTGCGACTTCCATCGCCTCGGCACGC
Organism: Ktedonobacteraceae bacterium; assembly: GCA_036788655.1. GTDB lineage: Bacteria > Chloroflexota > Ktedonobacteria > Ktedonobacterales > Ktedonobacteraceae > JBBQVS01. The sequence continues at coordinate 4,224 of DAIQNC010000256.1, read as the reverse complement.
AATGCGAGCAGTTCTTCGGGTATTCTCCAGTGCGGCCCAGGACCAAATCCGGGTCCGAAGGGGCCGCGTGGCCCTTGCCAACCACCACGCCCCCAGCCGCCCCACATACCGCGAGGCCCGTTGAAGTAGCCTCGGAATCCAAACGGCCCATGATGGTGATGCCCATGACCATGATGTCCACCGAAGCCATGTCCCGGCTCCTGCCAGCTTTGTGGCCCCTGACCTTCCATCCAGGGCGGTGTCCATCCTTGCCAGTTTACCTGCTCTGCCTGTTGATTGTGTTCGTTGGTGTCGTCAAACATTTTTTAATCCCCTTTCACACGGGCGTGATAAATCACGCCACTACATGGGAACGCGGCAGTGATAAATCACGCCACTACGAAGTCGATAGGATATATCACATTGGAACACTTGTCAGATAGCGATATATCTTTCTGTTGTTATTTACGATATATCGTATTTGCAGGTTGCAAAATTTGTGAGCAACATTTATCAGGGGGGAAAATGGTAGGGTGTAATTCACAGGGTGTAATAAATGAAGACTTGAATAAGCCAGCACCATGTAGGGGTCTTCATTTATTACACCTTGCGAGTTTCACCCACCAATTAGTTTAGCAGGCAGGAGAATAAGTAGTAAATGTTCCCAGGTAGGTGTAGAGTTTATTAATAGCGATAGAGGGCGATTGACGCGCAAACCAGGAGAAGAATGCCTCGTCCTGCAAGTGCAACGTAGAGCCGGGTGCAGAGAAAAGGACTCCTACAAGAGGATCGCCTGTTTCCAGGACGCTTGAACAACCGTATTGTGGTTGCGATGGAACCGACCAGGAAGGAACGGTGTTGTTGGTAAATGGATCATTCAACCACTCAGAGAGTTCATGGCTAAAAGCACTGACATCCTCGCCAAAGCCGCCTTCAACACCTGCATCGGAATTGGTCGTCCAGATATAGGTCTGCAAGCTGCTTGTGGCACTATGATAGCCACCAATGCAGCATTGACTGACTGTTCCCTGATACAGGTAGGTGTTGTCGGATAGGAAGACAGGCAGCATATTCTGTGTGAAATGCAGTGAAGTGAGCAGCGACTGAATTTGTCCATCGAACCAGTTAATATCCGCAGTACCGATAAGATGTCCACTTGAATCTATTTGAACACTACCATCGGTGGCTGGCACATTGATCGTAACAGTCGAATGGATGGTGGGCTTTCCAAGTAGTACATGATAGTTCGGGCTTTTGGTCGAAACGCTGTTCCAGAATTCGGCACGTTGAATGGCATCCCCATACTGTGTATTTCCACTGATGAACTGAGCGGATTTGAAGATGGGTGAGCCTGTGGTCTGCGATACCTTACTTGTACCATCAAAGGATTTGCCACCTGTGAAGACGAGCTTGAGTGGAACAATCGTCGTGGCAACGGTGGTAGTAGCCGAGCCTTTTGTTGGATTTGTTCCAACCATCGAATACTTATAGGTCTTGCCCTGATAGACAAACGAGGAACTCCAGTGTTTGAGACCTGTTGTCGTAAGGCTGCTATCCGCAAAATTTTTCGTGAAATGCACGAAGTGCGGTGTTCCGGCGATACCCTTTGGAGCCGCCGCATGTGTTCCAACTACCGAATACATGCCGATAGCCATAGCCACAACAAGTACAATACTGAGAACCGCAAAAGATCTCAATGCGCGTTTGTGAGAAATCAAAATATATCTCCTTCATTGAACAGGATAGTCGCAATAGACGATTACCTATTGTAGGAGAAGTATATACAGAGATACTTCATTTCCGCTTCGTCGAAAGGCATTTCTGTGGAAGACAAGAATATACATAAAGATATATTGTGAAACATAATGAATACTTCGTAAAAAAGCGTCTTATGTAAGTATCCAGCTATCTTATGTGGAACCGGAAGAAGCTACTATCACCGCTTCGATGTGTTCCCATTGCGCTTGTAGCAATGCGGAAAGCGCACGGAGACCCCATTGTTCGCCCACATCATGACCGATGATGGCAACATTCATGTGTGTCTCTTGCACCGCTTTTCGAGCAGGTTGGCGAAACTGACCTGTGATGTAGAGGTCTACATTGTGCATTGCGGCCTCACGTACCAATTTGTCGGTCATAGCACCAACGATGGCAATGCGTTGTATCGTCTCCGCAAAGCGCGTCTCAATGGTTGGGGTCTTGCCGAAGGTATTGTCAAGCAATCTCACAACCTTATCTAACGATGTGGGCGCGATATCGCCGAACATGCCATAGGGGATGCTTTCTTTGTATGCAAACGGTGTGTGATGCTGCATCATGAGTGCGCTAGCAAGGCGGGGATTGTAGCCGAAAGTGAGCATAAGGTCAAAGGAGAGGTGATAGGCCAACACGCCAACATCATTCGGTAACGTCTTCATATTGATCCGCCAGGGACGATGCAAAAAAAGTGCGTCGAGTTGCTGATGCTGAACCCATGCTCCAATGCCGATCCATGGCTCGATGGCGAGACCAATGCGCGTTATCGGGCGCGAAGAAGGACGATAGATGCCGTTCTGATCATCAGGAAAACGCGAAACGTCGAGATAGGTGTCAAGATATGTTGCGATATCAGTAAGAGTTGGGGTCATATTGCTTCCTCGCACCACCTTCTATATTTACCTCATACTATAGCAGAAAATTTATACATTTAACACATTTATAATAAAAATATGCTATACTTGCGATGTATCACAGGCTTTCAGTCGATTAAGTGTAACCGAAAGCTGTACATGAGTAGCTTTGAAGGGATGCAAGCAAGCATGAGTACACAACTTGCTCGTAAAAGAATGGTGTTCTCAGGTATTTCTACTCTGTTCGTCCTCTGTACAATGTTACTATTTTTGCTTATAGCCATGCCACAGTCCGTGTTTGCGGCTTCACAGACTCCTGCAAACGCACTGCCACCCGTTACCAACCTCAGTCAAATTCAGGGTATCCAATCACAGGGGAATGCGACCGTTCCGTATCCTGGTGTGAAATGGTTACGTATCGGCTATCCGTCATGTGGATGGGGGAATCTTTCTGGTCAGGTATTGCAAGATACTATTCGGAGCTATCATCAACGTGGTGTTCGTATTCTTCTTACTGTCTGTCAACCGCCGAATACGTCGCCCAATCTATATGATACGACGCCTCTCAATGACGCGGCGCAGGGTGGAGCCGACGCGGTGCAGTGCGGTAACGAGGAGATGAAACAAGACCCCAATGTCGCTTTTCTATACTTCACGCCGACGCAATTTGCACACTGGTATGATCTGTGCCAGAGTGCCATGCATAAAGTACAGCCTAATATTCCGGTGCTAGTTGGCTCGCTTGACCCACATGTGGGCGGTATAGACTACTGGCCGCTCGTTGCTCAGGCAGACTATCTCAATCAGATGCAGACAGCGATGAACACGATTGTGCATCCCGGCGGCACGTGGGACTGGCATACGCAGACGCTTGGCCTTATCGACACGTGGCACAACGGCTATCCAACCAGTGCCAGCAATAGCCTCTACGGATTGTTCGTGTTCTGGGCGCAGCAGTTCAGCGTGAGCCTGAGTAGTGGTGCATTGGGGCAACACATCTGGGTTGTTGAAGGAACGGGTTGCTTTGTTGGGTGTGGCCTCGACCCTACGAATGCGGCTCAGGAAGCAACGTCACACATCATCACGCTCATTACCGATGTGCTAACGGCGAAGCAGTACAACACGCCATTTTTCTTTTTCAGTGGTCAAGATTTCGTCTCTGGTGGCATGAAATGGCCTATTGGCGTACTCGACCTTAACGGAAACGACAAGCCGCTACGTCAGGACTTGCCAATGGGTGCGCGTAGCCTGTCAATGACTTGTACCACGCCATCAGGGGGAATCAAGAACAAAATCGTCACGGGTCAAGAGCAACTGCTTGCCACCATGTATGCAGGTTGTACGCTACCGTTCAACTACATACAAATATTAGAGTCGTAGTTGGATTCTATGAAGAGCTATGTAGTGGCGTGATGATGAAGTTTTAGAAACGAAATCGGCAATCAGGTAGGGACAGATTCATCACGTCCGTCTGACCCGACGACTATCAGCGCACGGGCGTGATGAATCTGTCCCTACCTGATTGCCGATGTTGAACGTGAAAGTTCATTATCATGCTACTACAGAAGTTCTAGGCTACAATATATGAAAAGACTAATATGTCCTTGCTGCGGTCAAAAACGCAATGTAACTAACG
>DAIQNC010000255.1:0-6021 GCA_036788655.1 Ktedonobacteraceae bacterium | reverse complement strand
CAATTCCAGTGCTTCTTCAAGGCTTGTTGGACGCAAATACGTTTGCCACATAGACACCTGACTTTCCAGACGATATCATCGTTGATATATCTCATAACCATGTTGTGCCGTGATGTATCACGGGCAATTTCGTAGAACCCCGATTTATCGGTGGGTTCACGCGCCCCGAACCCACCGATAAATCGGGGTTCTACGAAATTTGTAGGGTTCGTTCGTCAAATTTTATCACATGTTATTGTGGAGAAGGGCGTAGCAATTGCCCAACAGGTTTTGGTGTAATGGTTCCTTCCCGAAAAACCGTTGTACCTCTTACGAGTGTTTGAACAATGCGCCCTTGTAGTAGTTTGCCTATATAAGGGCTGTGCTGATGTCGATAGAACAGGTTCGTAGCCTGTAGTTCATGACTATCTTGAAGATTGACCATGACCATATCGGCATCCATACCAGGAGCCAGACGGCCTTTGTGAGACGCCAAACCGAAACGTTGCGCGACATATTCGGCAGTCAGCGAGGCAATCTTCGTCAGAGGAAGTGAACGGTATGCATAACCTTCTGTCAACAGCAGCGATAAGAGGGATTGACAACCTGATATGCCGCCCCAGACACGAAAAAAGTTGGCATCGTTTTTCATACTGGCAGGAGCAGGTGAGTGGTCAGTCGTAATCATAGGCACGTTTCCAGCGAATACTTGCTGCCATAATGCCTCTTGCTCTTGCTGCGAGCGAAGCGGTGGAGCGCATTTCGCAACAGCACCCAACGCTTCCATATCATCCTCAGTGAGTACAAGATAGTGTGGACAAGTTTCACAACTTACATCTATTCCTCGCGCCCGTGCTTCTGTAACGAGTAGCACACCACGCGCAGTGCTTACATGAACGATGTGCAGAGAGCAAGCTGTTTCGTCAGCCATGAGTATAGCGCGTTCGATGGCCTCAAGTTCGGCAATGACGGGACGTGAGGCGAGATAGTCGCGTATGCCAGTCCTTCCCTGTTCGATAGCCCGACGTGCAAGACCACTCGTAATCGCATCGTTTTCGGCATGAACGGCAACGATTTTTCTCAATCGAGCGGCCTCTGCCATGCCTTCATAGAGTGTCAAATCGTCAGATGCTAAGAAATCGTCTATGCCACTGTTGCTCATAAAGGCTTTGTAGCCAATGACGCCACATTGCGCTAGTTCCTCCATATGCGAAATATTGCCTGGAACAATGCCTCCCCAGAAGGCGAAATCGACCAGTGATGAGGCTTGCGCGGCGGCAAGTTTGAGGTCAAAGCTTGCCGCGTCGAGTGTTGGCGGATGAGCATTGAGCGGCATATCGAAAAAGGCTGTTGTACCACCTGCCGCAAGTGCTTTTGTCCCTGTAGCAAAGCCTTCCCACTCAGTACGCCCCGGCTCATTGAAGTGAACATGGGCGTCGATAATGCCTGGAAAGATATGTAGACCTGTAGCGTCGATCTCATCCTTGCTCGTTCCAGTAAGTTCGGGTGAGATTGCCACAATACGACCATCCGCTATGGCAATATCGGCTTGCACAATCTTGGATGGAGTGACGAGTATGCCATGACGCACGACACGATCATAGAGACTCATAATGTCTAGCTCCCTCTATTCTAGCTCCCTCGATATGTACTGTATGCCCAGGGAGAGACAAGCAGTGGCACATGGTAATGGGCCTTTGGATTCTCGATGCCGAACCGCACAGGAATACGATCAAGAAATGGACATGTGCTACTCGTTCCCGTTTCCGCAGCGAAGTAATGACCTACGCTAAACACAAGCTGATAGATACCTGCTACTAGTTCGACATCTGCCAGCAGTGGTTCATCTGTACGTCCATCAGAGTTCGTATAGACGGTTTTCAATAAGATATCCTGCTCGCCCTCCTGATTGCATCGCCAGAGTTCAATTGGAACGCGAGGGGCTGGACAGCCCTGTGCTGTATCAAGCACGTGTGTTGTGAGGCGACCCATTGATGTACCTCCATTGTGTTCATAGACGAACGCGGACTTCATGTAGTGGCGTGATTTATCACTGCCATGAGCAATATGTTGTAGCTGGCAGTGATAAATCACGCCACTACATAATGACGATATCACGTAAACGGAAGGAACAAATCTTAGCTACTTCTGCCAGTGCAATTCCAACCTCCTGTGGGTGTGTATGGTGAAGACGTTCAGCAAAGCCAGATAGAATGCTTGCTTTCTTGTTTTCTCGAACGCAAATCACAAATGGGAAGCCGAAACGATTGCGATATGCTTGATTTAGTTCCGTAAATGTGGCGATTTCAGAGGGTGAAAGCCTGTCCAGACCTGCGGATGCCTGTTCGCTCGTTGATGCGGGAGTAAGTGTGCCAGCTAAGGCGGCTCGCCCCACTAAATCAGGATGCGCTTCAAGCAATGCTATCTGTTGTTCTAGTGGCGCATCGTACATGACTTTGCATAACGTCTGATACAATGCTGTCGTTGATGTAAATGGACGCGCATCGTAGCTTTGCTCTACTATCCATGGTGGCCCCTCAAACAGACTTCCTAAAGCTGCAACAAAGTGTTCTTTATCGAGCGCATTGATGTCCTGTAGCGTTAACTTCTGAATGGTAATAGGTACTCCTGAAATCATCATTTTGCCATTGCATACTTGCAGTATTACCTTGTATTAAAGGGGCTTACGCTAAACAAAACATGCAGAAACATGTTCTCTAAGCATAAGAAACACGTCTACATGCTGAATCTGTACAAATATAATATCATACCGAAAGACAAAGCTATCATAGGGGTGGGCAAAAGAGAAATGTACTTGTTTACACTCTCCGCTAGCTAGAAAGGGAAAAGTACGTTTGACGTACAGCGTATTTTGTGCCATTAGGAGAAAAGCCATGCAGAAACGCCCAATTTACCCCATTCATCCGGGCGAGATATTAGCTGATGAATTGGTGGAATTGAACAAAAGCTCGGCTGAACTGGCGCGTGAGTTGCATGTACCGGCTAACTGAATTTCACAGCTTGTTGCAGGAAAAAGAGCAATGACCGCTGATACCGCCTTGCGCCTTGAGAAATGGCTGGGGGTGAGTGCTGATTTCTGGATGAATCTACAAAAACGCTATGAACTGGACACTGCCCGTGAGGGGTCAGATGAGGTACTGAAGGCAATTGAACCGCTCCATCACGCGCTTCCTTAGCTCAAAAAGAGAATTGAGATGGCAAGAATCCTGGTTATCATCGAAAAAGGCGAAAATTCTTACGGCGCGTATTCTCCTGACGTACCCGGTTGCGTCGCTGTTGGAGATACGAGGGAGGAAGTAGGGCGACTCATGAAAGAAGCCTTACAAGAACATCTTCAAATGATGCGTGAGGAAAATTTACCTCTTCCTCAGACTCAAAACGAAGCAGAGTATATGGACATTCCACTTTCGGCATAAAAAGCCCTTAATCAGGGAACTTTTAGACATGAGATTGTCCAATTTTTCCTGCAACATGTCCTGTGCGATTGTCTATAACACTAATCTCAATGCTATAGCCCAGAGCATCAAGGTAGCGTTGGAGCGTTCCTAATTGAATATTGGAAGCCGCTTGTTCCAGGCGGCTGATAGCTTGTTGTTTTAATCCTGCTCGTTCTGCGGCCTTGCGTTGTGTCAGCCCTTGTTCCTGTCGAAGCTGGTAAAGCATACTTGCCAGATAATGTTCTTGTCACCAATGCGTAGCTCGAAAATATCATATTTCCGATCTACTAATTCAGTAAGTGGAGGTCCATGTCTCTCACTTGTCTCTAGCTTCTTAATCCCTGAGACGACGAGTTTATGAAGTATTCTATCTTGCTTCCTCAAATACTCTAGGAAGGTGAGAACTGGTTTGTTCCCATCTGCATCAAAATAAAAGCGTACACTGAATAGCATTACTCGCCATCTGTATACATAAGTTTTACAATATCTATGTTGTATTATATGCAAGAAAGCCTCTTATGACAATGCATACTCAAAAGAAGAGTAGTGAAGAAGGAATACTGTACATGATCAATCTTAACGAAGTGGGAGCCTTTGTTTCTGCGACAACCGATTCCAGCATACATGTCACGTTTGGCATCTATCTTCCAGGCATCTCACCACAGGCAGGCTACGAAGTGCTGGTACGCATTATTCACAAAGATGACCGCTTCGTGCCTGATATTCAGACGATGGATTTTCCTCTGGCTCTCGTCGCTCAATCAACGAACAATCTCTGGCAAGCTAATGTCACCATTCCCGTTACACCTGGAACTCATTTTGGGCAACCGGGAACCTATCTCTATCGCTATCAACTGCTTCAAACGCTTCCCGGAACGCTCACAAAGCAGGTGGTTGTTCCCTGGTTTACTGACCCCTTTGCACGTGCAACCGACATCGGCGAACTTTCTGCATTCGACACTCCCGGCTTTGTTCCTGACTTCGTATGGACTGACCAGCAATGGAAAACGCCTGAACTGCAAGATTTAGTGGTCTATGAGATGCATGTCGAGGAGTTTAACAGCACCTTCGATGGCGTGGTCGGTCCTCTACACTATTTCGCGCCTAACGAACGCTGGGGTGGAGGACAGGGACTCAAGCGACTGGTCAATGCCTGTCATCAAGCTGGTGTCGCAGTCATTCTCGATGTTGTCTATCAGCACGTTGATCCGAGCTTTCCGTATAGCCTTGTCTATACTGCGACGAGTATTGAAAGTCCTATGATTGGTGGAAATGGTCCTTTCGGGCCGACGATTGATTTCAGTAAAGACTTTGCTCATGAGTATGTCCAGACCGCGAATGTTCGCTGGCTCGACGAGTATCATGTGGACGGCTTCCGCTACGACGAGGTAACAGACCTGTATGATGGCCCTACAGGTATAAAGTATCCCAGGATTGCCTACGAAACCTATAACGCATCGCTCACCTACCCACGTTTTACTCCTTCCGGTGGGACAAATCCGGGTGAATATAGCCGTATCATACAGTGTCCCGAAGAATTGAACCTGCCACAGGAAATTTTGCGAACGACGTACTCGAACTGCACGTGGCAGGATGGATTACTCGACAAAGCGGAGAGTATGGCTACATCGAGGTATGTTGACGACGACTTCGCTCATCTGCTGGATACGCGCTTTTCTGGCTACCCGGAGAGTAAGACGGTGCATGACATTCATAACCAGCCTGTCGATATGCCTGTGACGCCGTTCCAGTACCTTGAGAGCCACGACCATAGCCAGCTTATCACGTTCTTCGAGCCTCAGCCTGCTGGCGTCCCCTTTTCGCCGCGAGATATGTGGTACAAATTACAGCCCTTTGCTATTGCGCTCTATACCTGTCAGGGTATACCGATGCTCTGGCAGGGACAGGAGTTTGCCGAGAGCTACATCTTGCCTGATCAGGGGATAGCACGCATCAACTTCGAGCGGAATATTCACTGGGAATATTTTTATGATACATTCGGCAATCCGCTTGTGCGTCTCTATCGTGTTCTGGGAACACTTCGACACACCTATCTTGCACTACGCAGTCACGAATCGTTTTATTATAACGAGCAATCTCGGACGAAGGATGGAATCATAGCTTACAGCAGACAGTCAGCAGCTATCAATCAGTATGCCATCGTGTTGCTGAATTTCTCCGACCAGCAACAACCAATCACACTTCCATTTCCGGAGCCGGGTACATACAGAGAGATGATTGACGATGCGGTGCGCTCAACGCCTTTTGAAATTGTGGTTAGTAGCGCAAATCAAGCTGTGAATGTCGATGTGCCATCGAACTATGGGTATGTCTTCATCAGTAGGCTATGAGCCGATGCTTGCAATACTGACAGGTACTTATTTGATAAGCATAGCTATTTCTTGTTGATACATGGTAATATTTTTCTATCTGCTGCAAATGCTTTCGGTCTCTCGCATCTAGCTGGCTGACCATTGCCATCAGTTGCATAAAGAAATAATGACATGCTCCTCTAAAGGAGGCACACTTATGGCTATTGATATCGATCTCTATCGCCTCAACATCTATGTATCTACTGTGCATG
>DAIQNC010000254.1:1914-6029 GCA_036788655.1 Ktedonobacteraceae bacterium | reverse complement strand
CATCGAAAATCGGCTTGTCGGCATCAAATCGCGTGAGGTCTATGAAGCACCGGGAGCAACCGTGCTACTCTCCGCGCATTCAGCGTTGGAGAGCCTGACATTGAGCCGCGACCAGACACGCTTCAAAGAAATCGTCGCAGGTGAGTATGCACGTCTCATTTATAACGGACAATGGTACAGCGCGTTGCATCAGGATTTAGCATCATATGTGCAAAGTACACAACGTTTCGTGAGTGGTGTCGTGCGAATGAAGCTCTCACGCGGTCAGTGCAGCGTTGCCGGACGTAAATCCGATCATTCGCTCTACAATCACAGTCTCGCCACCTATGATAGCGGCGACCAGTTCGACCATAACGCCGCCCTCGGCTTCATCAAACTGTGGGGGCTGCCACTCAGCACACAGGCACAGGCGCAATTGCTGCCCTCAATCGGCGTCGAAGGGAACTTGTTGAAGGCGGCTCAGGAGAAATAATAGCTGTAGTACGGTGATTTATCACGTCCATCCACGAAGCATTGACCGATACGGACGTGATAAATCATCGTACTACAGCTATTTGGACATCCAGTCCCTTAAATATGACAGGAGATATCAAGAATTTCATTCATCTCGTCAATGACAGAGTTATTCTCAGCTTTGGCTTAGGAAATGAGCAAGACAAGAGCTTTGGCGATTTTGGAGAAGTGACCGATGCGAAACAAGGTGCGGAGATGCTCGACGAAGGGTTAGACATTCTCGATGAACTGATGAGTGGACAACCCGTGAGCTACCAAAGCAGGGAGAGGCAGACGAGGCACTAACACGCATTAAGCAAGGACTATCTTTGTAGGACATGATTGTGGAACGTGACTTTTTACACAAATTAGTGGCAGCTATTGGATACATGTATCTAATCTGATATCATAATAAGAAACACATCCTCAGTATTCTCTTCTATTAGCACATTAGTAAATAGCCATGAGGAGTTTGCAAATGGAACTAGACGACAATAATGCTCAACCGACTATTGTAGGTTCTGCTGAACCCCTTAGCCGTGAAGAGACGCAAAAACGCCTTCAAGACTTAAAAGCATGGGGCGTTGATTTAACGCTTGTTCAAGCAAGTCTAAGCCGCACTCCAACAGAACGTGCAGAGAGGATGATTGGCTTACTGAAACTTGCTAAAGGATTGAGACGAGCATACATTAAAACACAACATTAAAAACCTGCCACAATAAAATAGAAGCCACACTTCGACTCCGAGAACAAGAAAATTTGTAGATTAGTCTGCCACATCTTTCGCAAATAGCGCACGGGTTATTGTCACACGCACGAGCAATTCTCCTGCGGAAGCATTGCGTTTTCCAAAGGCTTCTGCCTGATCTTGCCCCATGTATCTACCACCAATGCGGGTTGCCCAGTAGAGTAATGCATCCTTATCGTCAACAAATTCCGCCGTTCCCTCGATCATTGCAAAACTGAACGGTGGACGTTCATCATCAACACAGATACAGACACGTGAGTCACGTCGCATATTTTTTGCCTTTATCGTGCTTTGTCCTGTGTTGAAGTAGAGTGTATCACCATCCAGTTCAAACCAGATGGGAACGACATGAGGGCGTCCATCAGCTCGCACTGTCGCAAGTTTGCCCGTATGTACCGTATCCAACAGGAATGCTCGACATTCAGGAGTGATAATGCTCATGAGTATGAATTCCCTTTTGAGTACATTGTATGTACATCAAGATTAAACGAATTTATGCAAAACAATAAACAATGCGAACGGCCCATAGTGATTGCCGTTCGCATCATTTCATTGTCGGTTAGTATTTTATCAACGCGAACACATCATGTTCTTTGAGTTGATCGCGTCCTTTGAGGAAGGTGAGTTCGACCAGGAAGGCGATGCCAGCGATGTGACCACCGAGTTTATCAACCAGTTCCATCGCGGCAGAGACCGTGCCGCCCGTTGCCAGCAGGTCATCAACGATAAGCACACGCTGCCCCGGTTTGATAGCATCTCTGTGTACCTCGACGACATTGGTTCCATACTCCAGTGCATACTCGACGCTCACGGTCTCGGAAGGGAGTTTTCCGAACTTGCGAACTGGTACAAAACCACAATTGAGCATGTAGGCGAGCGGTGCGCCGAAAATAAAGCCGCGTGACTCCACGCCCACAACCGCTTGAATCCCCGATCCGGCATAGTGAGCTGCCATACGATCAATCGCGGTACGGAATGCGGCTCCGTTTTGCAACAGGGGCGTGATATCTTTGAATAATACCCCCTGTTGCGGAAAATCCGGCACATCTCGGATATAATCTTCCAGGCGAATCTCTGGTGTTGACGACATAGACTTTTCCCTCCATCAAACAAAGTGGGCGAACACACAGGATGCAGGCAGGCAGCATCACAGAGCGCGTACCCACCCCTTCGTTGTCAGAAACTTCTACGTACCTCTAACTGTCTGTCGTGTGTCCCGTTATGAAGTATACGCCAGAGAGAACGTCAATGTAAACAGAGTAGCCAATAGACACAGTGTTCAGGTACTCGCACAGGGCGTCCCCTTGTGGTCGCCCTGTATATCAAGCTATTGAACCCCCTCCTGGTCCGGTAGCAGGTGTATTCGTATCCGCCGGTGGTAACTGTGCAGTACAGTATGCACAACGTGTTGCCCTGAGTGGTACGGTACTCAAGCAGAAGGGACATTCTCGTGTCGTCGGTGCCTCATCGTGATGCGGCGTGAAGCGGTCTTGTAGAGCGGTAACAGGTTTCACAACTAGAAAGTAGACAACTGCGGCAACAATTAAGAAGCTAAGAACTGCATTGATGACAGCTCCCCACTTGAAGTCTTGCCCATGAAAGGGAGTAGTCAAGTTCGAGAAATTTGGTACTCCGAATAAACCTATCAATGGCGTAATCACGCCAGAAACTATGGCAGTTACTACGGCTGTAAATGCTGCGCCAATGACGATACCAACGGCGAGGTCAACGACGTTGCCACGCAAAATAAACTTCCTGAAATCTCCAAGTTGCGTCAGGCCACCGCGCAGCCCACGCTGCCCATAATCGCGAAAACGATCCATTGCCATCAGGGATGGTCCTCCTTCAAAAAAGTACAAAAGATAAGACAAGTTTGTTTGTCCTCTCTATAGTTAACGAACGGAAGAGGAGAATACAACAAGATATGCCATATTGAAGACAACTTACCTCTTGAGAATTTTTTGAGCCTTACCACTACCATCCATAACCAACATTTACTTTTTTCGCGCTACACTTGTGAATGCTGAGGCAATCATGTAGAGGCTCCTGCTATCTGTAGTCCGGCGATTTATCGCGGACGTGAGCCGAACAGGTTATAAACGCAGCCGCGATAAATCGCCGGACTACAGATAGGGGGGTCTCGTGAGCAAGAAGGGAAAGAGAGAATAGTTATGTATAGCTTCTGGGAATGGAGTTTACGCTTCGTCTTTCTCCTCTGTATTCTCCTCACAGGTCTATTGTATCTATTACTCATAAGACGGGTGTTGAGCATGACAAGACGCAAACGAGAAACTCGCATACTGAATGAATTGGAACACATTGCTACTTCCGAACACATGTCAGAACAGCGCAATCAAGCTCTATTGAAAACGCTTATGCAAGTGTTTGCTACCTATCGAATTGATGATGCGCGTATACTTCAACCTGATAATAGCGCATTGTTGGGTCAATCGGAGCATTATCCAGCTATCGAACAGTCGCTACTTTCTATAGATGAACAGGACATTGCTTCGTGGGTATTGACCTATGGCTATGATGTAAGCCTCTATGAAAGCTTTCCCCATCTCCTTTCAACGCACTCACACATGACGCATCGTGCTATCATTCCAGCATCTATGCACGAAAGTACAACGGAGCATTATGTACGTTTTTTACCGTTGAAAGTTGGAATAAAGACGGTTGCGGTACTACGTTTGTCTATCTGTAATGAAGCCCCTTTCTTTCCTTATCTGGATATAGTAGACAGGCAAAATAATAAGGATAAGCAGGCTATTTTCTTCTGGAAATACCTCGGTCAGATTGCGACGTACATTGAGCATGTACCTGTTGCAGAGCCAGTTAATGATAGAGAAGAAATTTCATTATCGTAGGGGCG
>DAIQNC010000254.1:0-1904 GCA_036788655.1 Ktedonobacteraceae bacterium | reverse complement strand
CCACAAACGTTCTCATAGAATTGCAAACGTACAGGTGGGCTACCAGGGCGTTATAGAATAACGCCCCTACAAAATTACGCGCTTAATTTAATCACCGTTACCCCATCGCCGCCTTCCTGGGGTGGCGCAGAGTTGTACGATTTGACGAGTGGGTGATGGTGCAGTTGCTCACGAATGGCGTTACGCAATGCTCCCGTTCCCTTACCATGTACGATACGCACATTAGCGAGACCCGACATCGCGGCGTTGTTCAGGTACGCCTCTAGCTCTTCGAGAGCCTGTTCAACACGCCAACCACGAATATCGAGTTGCATATCGACAGCAGGACGATCCTCGTAGCGCGGAATGACCACGCTCGGTGCGGAACGCTCATCCCTCGACGATGCCTTGTGCTTCCCAATACGCTCGATGTTATCAACGTTAACGCGGAAACGTAACGCTCCCATCTGCACCTCAGCTTCGCTATGGTCAGCCGAGAGTCCTACAAGTTCGGCAGGCTGCCCGAAAGTTGAGACATAGACGGTATCACCGATTTGTAGCGGAGCTTCTTTCGTCGCCGTTTCAGTTGTGGTCTCGACAACTTTCTTTGCAGGTTTACGTGGCTCTGGAACCATCGTGATTCGCTCATCGAGGGTACGCGCCTTCTGCCGTAGTTCGCCGAGACGTTCGCGTGTCATATTGACGCGGCTCACATCAACCTTGATTTTCGCTAACGATGATTGTACCTGCTCGATTTCGCGGCGAGCCTGTAGCCGTGCATCGTTGAGTATACGTACACGCTCCAGTTCGAGTTTGTGACGCTCCTCTTCGAGTTGCTTGCGCTGATACTCTGCCTCGACGCGCTCCATATTCAGACGATACCGTTCATCCTCTGCTGTTTTGCGCTCAGACTGTAGCCCTTCCAGCAGATTCTCCATTCGCACACCTTCGCTGCCAAGAAATTCACGCGAGTTGTGAATG
Source organism: Ktedonobacteraceae bacterium (assembly GCA_036788655.1). Taxonomy (GTDB): domain Bacteria; phylum Chloroflexota; class Ktedonobacteria; order Ktedonobacterales; family Ktedonobacteraceae; genus JBBQVS01. Next base: position 944 of record DAIQNC010000254.1, on the reverse strand, counting down.
ATGTCCTCATCTAGTCCCAAACGGCTCGCAATTGCCAGCGCATTACTGCGACCAGGAAGGCCAATACTCAACCTGTACGTCGGAGAAAGTGTCTCGATATTGAACTCAACCGAAGCATTGACGACACCAGCTTGCTCGTGCGCGAAGGCTTTGAGTTCTGAGTAGTGCGTCGTCGCAACAGTGGTGACATGGCGTTCCAGCAGATACGTTAGAATAGCACGTGCCATCGCGGAACCTTCACTGGGGTCTGTACCTGCCCCAAGCTCATCGAGCAGCACCATAACTCGCGCTGGCCCATCTTGCTTTTTCGTTAGCGTCTCAGAGAGTGCGCCACGAATGTCAAGCGTGTCACGCTTGCCCTCTTCATCAACAGAACGCAGTATCTCGACGATACGGCTCAGATGTGACGAAAAGGTACTTAGGCTCTGCTCGATGCTCTGCTCATCACCGATATCTGCAAAGATATCCTCGAAGACCGCGATTTCAGACTCCTCATCGACAGGAATATGCATTCCTGCCTGAGCCATGAGTGTCAGCAGACCGACCGTTTTGAGGGCTACCGTCTTGCCACCTGTATTCGGGCCAGTGATGACCACCATGAAGAAGTCACGCCCAAGATGGAAGTTCGTCGGCACAACTTTTCCAGTGAGCAGTGGATGTCGCGCATTTCGCAGGTCGATACGCCCCCGGTCATTCAGCTTTGGCTCCGTTGAACGTGTCATACGTCCATAACGCGCCTTTGCAAGATGCAGGTCGAACTCAGCAAGCAATTCGACAGCGACTTTCAATGCTTCGGCCTCGCGTCCGATTTCACCCGAAAGAACGCGCAGAATACGCTCGATCTCCTGTCGCTCCTCGATTTGCAATTGTCGAACCTTATTATTCAGTTCGACCACGACCATAGGTTCGACAAACACGGTTGCGCCACTGGACGACTGGTCGTG
>DAIQNC010000253.1:1663-6080 GCA_036788655.1 Ktedonobacteraceae bacterium | reverse complement strand
ACGCACAAGACCTTTCCCGGCCCTCAACGCGGTGTTATCCTGGGCAATCTGGATGCCGATGCCGAGAAGAAATACTGGGGACCAGCAGACAGAGGTGTATTCCCAGGTTCATCGAGCAATCACCATCTCAACACACTGCCCGCGCTTGTTGTTGCTACACGCGAGATGAAAGCATACGGTCAGCAGTATGCTGCGCAGATTATCCGTAATGCTCAGGCACTCGGTCACAGTCTTGACGAACTCGGAACGACTGTCGAGGCACGTGAGTTCGGATACACGAAGAGTCATATCATTGCGGTCAACGTCGCACAATGGGGCGGTGGCGTCGAGGTAGCGAAACGCCTTGAGCAGAACGACATCATCGTCAACTACAACCTGCTCCCCGGCGACGAAGACGCGCACAACCCGTCTGGTCTACGCATTGGCCTCTCCGAAATGACGCGCTTCGGCATGGACGAACGTGCCATGGGCGAACTCGCTCAACTCATGCACGACGCCATTCGCGGCAAAAACGTTCAGGAACAGGTACGTGCCTTGCGAGGACGCTATACGGAAATGAAATACGTGTAAACTCTGTAGGGGTCTTAATTTATTACACCCTGGTCGCCTATCCACAATGTTCAACAAACATTGAAACGTCATGGATAGGCGACCAGGGTGTAATAAATTAAGACCCCTACAGAATATTATTTCCTGATACCTTGCTTAAAACCTCATCCACAATTTCCTGCGGTGTCATCTCTTCTGTATTAATTTGTTGTGCGAAAACAGGTGATTGAAATGCCTTGATAGCTTGTTCGTTACGTTCCATGCACCACTTGAACGATTCGGGCGATGTGCCGCGTTGTTGGATACGCGCTATAAGTGTCTCTTTATGTGCTGTCAGGCAGAAATGATGAAATTGTGGCTCGAATTGCCGCAAGCCGCCTATTACCTCGTCGAAATAGGGACGATACCATATCGTCATCGGCATGATAAGCGGACGCTGATACGTTTCGAGTAAGAGGCGTGTTGTTGTCACGACCAGCGGACGCCACATCGCTAAATCCTGAAAATCGTAGGTACGCTCTACATCGTTCAAAATATGGCGCAGAAAATAGCCCACGTCCTCTGCATCAAATAGCATACTGTTCGGAATAGCCTTCACAAGCATCTTCGCAACTGTTGTTTTTCCCGCCCCAAAGGGGCCGTTGATAAAAATAATCATGATGGTCTCTTTCAATTATTCTTTTGTATGTGACATGTGATTTCCATTATAACCTCTTGCGAAACATCTACATGGATCAAATCGTGCAGAAAACGGTTGTCTATCTGTAGTCCAATGATTTATCGTGGACGAGCAGATTAGCAACGTATCAGACCGTCCGCGATGAATTGCCAGATTACAGGTAAAGAAAGGATTTTATAATGGCATTAACAGGGAAGGTTGCACTCATCACGGGTGCTGGTTCAGGTATTGGGAAGGCGACTGCTGTACTTCTAGGGCAGCAAGGCGTTCGTGTTGTTGCCTTGAGCAATACGTTAGAAGAGGTGCAGGCGACGACAGATGAGATTAAGCATAATGGTCAGGACGCGATAGCTGTTGCCGCAGATGTCGGGAACGAACAACAAATGCAAAATGCTGTACAGCAAGCTCTTGATACATGGGGACGGCTCGATATCGTGTTTGCCAATGCAGGTATCAATGGCGTCTGGGCGCCTATTGAGGAGTTATCACTTGCTGATTGGACGAAGACGATTACGACCAATCTCACTGGAACCTTTCTGACGATAAAGACTGCTGTTCCTGCACTGAAAAAGCAAGGTGGCGCAATCGTTGTCACGGCCTCGGTTAACGGGACGCGCATCTTTAGCAACACGGGAGCAACGGCGTATTCGACGACGAAGGCCGGACAGGTTGCCATGACGAAGATGCTGGCGGTAGAACTCGCTCCGCACAATATCCGCGTCAATGTTGTCTGCCCAGGACAAACCGAGACTGAAATAAGCGATAATACGCAGCAGAAAAACCTGGATAAGATTAAGTTTCCTGTGCAGTATCCGAAAGGCAAGATACCGCTAGGTGAAAATAAGCCAGCAACTTCTCAAGACCTTGCACAGACCGTCCTCTTCCTGGTTTCCGACGCTGCCAGCCAGATAACAGGCACGGAAATCTGGGTCGATGGTGGCTCATCGCTGATTCAAGGCTAATCTGTAGGGGCGTTATTCTATAACGCCCTGGTTGCTCACCTACAGCCGATGGATAATCATTGCAAACATATAGGATGGGTGGCCTGGGCGTTATAGAATAACGCCCCTACAGATGTGTTTATTTCCACGTCAGCCTTAACACTCGTTCCCAATTCTCATGTGTCAGCTTGCGTAGTAGTGCGTCGTCGTAGCCATGTTCGCGCATTGCGTTGAGCAACTTTGGCAATCCCGTGACATCCTTAATTTCTTGCGGAATGGTTGTGCCGTCGAAATCGGAGCCAAAGCCGACACAATCGGGGCCGAGATGCTTAATCAGATAATCGAAATGGCGTAGCATTATATCAAGAGGCATATCGGCCTTATTATCCCCATCGGGACGGAGATTGCTGACGGTGAAGTTGAGTCCAACCATGCCCTGCGTCTCTTTGATAGCGTCGAGTTGTTTATCGGTCAGGTTGCGCGTCGAGGGGCAGATAGCGTGAACACAAGTGTGTGTTGCCACAATTGGACTATCCGAGAGCTTGACGACATCCCAGAAGCCTTTTTCGTTCAGATGCGACATATCGAGCATAATGCCGAGCCGATTACAGGCGCGTACAAGTTCTTTGCCGGCATCGGTCAGACCAGGGCCAGTATCGGGCGATGTCGGATATTTGAAAGGGACGCCATAGCCGAAAGCGTTGGAGCGACTCCATACGATGCCGAGCGAACGCAGCCCTGCTTGATAGAAGACTTCAAGTGCATCAAAATTGGTGTCGATAGCTTCCGCACCCTCAAAATGCAGGATAGCGGCAAGGACATCGTTCTGTAAGCAATCGTGCAGTTCGTCAGCAGTTCGCACGACCTTGACCTGTCCCTCTGATGCTGCTTCGAGCCGAAAGAGACGTGCGGACATTGCTATCGCCACATGTTGTGCATATGGCAACTCAACAGAAGGAGCCATACGTACCTCATAGCCATCCTTCGTGATAATGAGGTCTTTATCGCTGCTCTGAGTGTCGCTACGCTTCATTTGTTCCTCGTTTGGGACGAAGACGGCGAAGAAGCCACCACCAAAACCACCGCGACGCGCACGGGGCAGGTCGATATGGCCTCGTTCGCTCTCTACAAAAAAGTCACGTCCACCACCCCGTGCAGGTGCGTGGAGACTCAATAGTGTATCGTTATGACCATCGAAAATCGCAAACTCATTGACACTCATCTCTGCCTACTCTCCAGCTAGTAATGTTCCTTCGCGGCCTTCGACCTGTACGCCGTGTTCTTTGAACAGATCAAGTAGCCATTGTTCATTGTGAATTGGTACGCCAGCCTTCTGTGCCTTCGCCACCTTTGATCCCGGCTCCTCGCCCACAATCAGGTGACTAAGCGATTTACTGACGCCGGAAGCGATTGTGCCGCCCAGTTGTACCAGTGCCTGTTCCGCAATTGGGCGCGTCATCGTGTTAAGACGGCCTGTGAGCATGAAACTTTGTCCTGCGAGCGGCCCCGTAGAAACCTTACGCTCCTCGTGCATATTCAAACCATACTCACGTAGCCGTTCGACGAGGGCGCGGCTATCCTCTTCCTGTAGCCAGATATACAGACTATGCCCAATTTTAGGGCCAATTCCTGCGACCTTGACGATATCCTCTTCGCTTGCCTTCATCAACGAATCCATGTCGGTAAAGGCAGCGGCAATCAATTGAGCCGCTTTCTCGCCCACATAGCGAATATTGAGGCCGAAGAGCAGTCGCCAGAATGCACGACGTTTGCTCGCCTCTATCGCATTGAGCATGTTCGTCGCGCTCTTTTCTTTGATGCCCTCTAATGCAAGCAATTGGTCGTGCGTGAGTGTGTAGAAGTCGGCAGGGTTCTTGACATAGCCAGCTTCTACAAGTTGCTCACACATCTTCTCTCCTATGGTGTCGATGTCCATTGCAGCCTTTGAGACGAAGTGAATGATGCTCTCCAGATTACGCGCCGGACATTGTGTGTTCGGACAATAGGCCATTGCTTGATCGGGGTCACGCACGATAGGTGTATCACAACGCGGGCAACGTTCTGGCAGGTGATAAATCTGTTCATTGCCTGTGCGCCGTTCGACAATAGGCTTGACCACCTGTGGAATGACCTCACCTGCGCGTTGTACAAGCACCCAGTCGCCAATACGCAGGTCACGCCGTTGAATATCCCCTTCATTATGTAATGTGGCCCGTGAGACGGTGACGCCGCGAATATTGACAGGTTC
>DAIQNC010000253.1:0-1653 GCA_036788655.1 Ktedonobacteraceae bacterium | reverse complement strand
ATCGCGGCCGTGCGCGGCTTTCATGGGAAAACCGCGGGCTCGCTTTCCCTGACCGGCAAGGCCATTTTCCGGCGTCCGGCTATGACTCCTCAGAATAATGTTTTTCACGTGCCCTATGGAGATGCCGACGCGGTTGAGCAGCTTCGTCGCCACCTGAACAGGGGGATATTTGAAGGCAATGGCCCAGCGTGGATCACGAGCTACGCTTCCCAGTTCCTGCTGCTGCGCGAAATCGTTGATTTTGATAACCACACCATCAATTTCGTAAGGCAGATTGAAGCGTTCCTGCTCCCACTGTTTGCAATACTCAATCACTTCTTCCATTGAATGCGCGAGATGAATATTAGGGTTGACGGGGAAACCCCAGTCACGTATGTGCTGCAAGGCATCCCACTGGTTAGAGATATCCATGCCCTGAATGTAGCCAATCTGGTAGCCGAAGAAGTCGAGATGCCGTGACGCGGTGATACGCGCATCTTTCTGGCGTAGCGAACCAGCGGCAGCATTGCGCGGATTGGCAAAGAGCTTTTCGTCCTGCATCTGCTCGTTCAGCTTCTCGAAGCTCCTGGTGGTCATATAGATTTCGCCACGTACCTCCACTCGTTCAGGAATAGCATTGCCACGTAGACGCTGTGGAATGGTGCGAACGGTGCGAACATTCGGCGTCCAATCCTCACCAACCAGCCCATCACCACGTGTTGCCCCAATCGTAAGGCGTCCACGTTCGTAGGTCAGTGCCATTGCGAGTCCGTCGATTTTGAGTTCGCAGACGTAGGTGAAGGTTGCATTGGGAAGTTGTGCCTGTGCGCGTTTCTGCCATGCCATCAGCTTCTCTTCGTCGAAGGCATTAGCGAGACTGAGCATTGGCACGGGATGACGATGTTGTGGCACATCTTGTACAGGGCCAGCTCCGACGCGCTGTGTGGGCGAATCGGGCGTTTGTAGCTCCGGGTGTTCCTCTTCAATGCGTCGCAATTCCTGCATCAAGCGGTCATATTCGGCATCGGTAAGCGTTGGATTGTCCTGTACGAAATACTGATAGTTAGCCTCTTCAATCTGGTGACGCAATGTTGCGACATGATCGACAAGTTGTTCTTCAGATGTACGTTGGGCAGGTTGGACGGCCTCTAACGGCGGAATCTCACCGGATGTGCCTTGTTCCTGAAAATTGTGCTGCTGGTCAGACATATGACCTTGTTGCCTTTCAAACTCTATGAAACAGTCTTTCATTGATATGAGAGCTATTCTTTTTAGAATGCGTGATAGTGGAAGACCTCTGGTGTGCCTGTGAAGAGGCCGTTGATATTGCTACGCCACTGCGGAAAGAGTGGCCCACCACGAAAATCTACGGTATGTGCCTCTAGTGACGACCATACGATAGAGGCCATATAGCGTTGTGGTTGCTCGACACAGCGCGTAACGTGTGCTGAAATGCAGTCAGGATGCTTGCGAATCACCTCTAGCCCCTTGATGATGCCCTGTCCCAACGCTTCCTCTTTGCCCGCAGGGGCAATAAATATGGCGACTTCTGTAACTCTCATTGAAAAAACCTCGACTTTCTTTTTCCTCTTTGTATCGTACCACGTGGCGCAAAACTATCTACCCTATCTCGTAGGGACGCTATTCTATAACGCCCAACGTTCCTTTATCCAC
>DAIQNC010000252.1:0-6083 GCA_036788655.1 Ktedonobacteraceae bacterium | reverse complement strand
TCCTGGTAGCGTCGTCCTAACTCAAAATAGGATTCTTTCAGATGATTACGCTCACCAATCACCTCTTGCAATTGGATGGCATACTGCTCTATCTCATGCTGCTGACCAGTATGAACAACCGCTAATTCTTTCTCATAATCCGCCTTTATCGAGGCATATTTCATATTGAGTTGACGCAATTCCTCACGAGTAATCTCCAATTCGCGCTCTAAACGCTTATTTTCCTCACGAAGAAGTGCCAGTTGACGTATAGGTGGCTTGATGGTTGGAACTTCGAGTGCTTCAGTATTCACACTCGGAAGCAAGTCCGTTGTCCGCTCTTGCTGCTTATGCAGGAGAATAAGTTGTCTCCTTACAGCTGAGGTATTACGAAAGGTTTGACGTACAGGTTGACGATGAACATCAGAATGGATAGAATCTTCCGGTGACAGCATATGCCTATAACCTCCTCAGCAAGTCGGAAAACGCAACGTCTCACATACACCATAGAATTGCTTCGCTCTCTCTACAATTAATTATGCACAAAAGCGTCACAGGATGCAAGGGTTTTCAGCATATTTCACGCCGATTTTTCAGATTGCTTCGGAAAGTCGTCTCCTAGAGCGCGTTGCAGGAAAGCAAGGAGAATACGAGTATACTGTTGGGGATTTTGTGCATAGGCTCCGCAGTGCAAGCCCTCTTCAACAAAGTATGTTTCCAGAGGTGTGTCACACGCCTTTGCCTCTGCCGCTATCTGTTGGGCATGAGTAAATGGGATGAGTTCATCCTGCCTGGAGTGAACAAGCAGAATAGGAATAGTGCGTTGTTGCAACATCTTTTTGGCCCGATTTTTCCACCTACGAAAGGTAATATCGGGTCGGGCAACAACGTTATAGCCGAAACGCACATGGAAGAACATAAAACCGGTCGAGGTAATAGCCCATGCAATGGTAGGAAAGAGAAATTTGAGATGGCGCAAGAGTGCAGGCCACTGTTTGCTTTGTTGTGTCAGTTGATATTGCACGATGCGACGCATGATATCATCAGAGCGAGCATAAGGACTATCGGCAACGATAGCGGCGACGGCAGGATGTGGTGGAGTCATTAAGGCAACCGACGCACCCATCGAAAAACCATGCACAATGATTTTGTCTGCAATAGTCTCTGGCTGCTGAATGGCAACCTCTATCGCTGCTTCCAGATCGCGTACCTCAACCTTCCCTCCACTCGTCAACACGCTGTCACTATCACCATGTCCACGAAAATCGAAGAGGAAGACATTATAGCCACGCATGTACTCAGAAGCTGCAATAGCTCTCATATGCGAACGTGAGATGCGGTAGCCGTGACAGAGGATAACTGTCGGAGCAAGCGTTTCCTGCGCCCAGAAATCGCCGCAGAGCAGTGTTCCATCACTTGCCTCGAAAAGCAACGCACGTTGCAACGATACTGGCGGCTCCGCGCCATCATTTGGAACCGTCCATGTAAATGCTGACTGATCGAGTAGTATGTGGGGGCGCGAAAACTCTTCTACGAATTGGTGTGCTAAAACAGCAATACCGCTTGTGATGGTGAGGCTGATAAGACCTGTGGTCGTTGCGAGGCCAATAGTCCAACGATGTAGCCCTGACATATCTTCCTCCTTCGGCGTCTTTGCCGCTCGCTCTATGCCAAATGGCTCTGCATATATGTAATATACGCAAGTGGGCGGAAAAAGTAGTACATCGAAACGTGATTTCTTACCAATCACATGCGAGAAAATAGCCAGAGCAACCATCTGTAGGGGCGTTATTCTATAACGCCCTGGCTGTTCATTAGAAAAGCATTCAGGGCGTTATAGAATAACGTCTCTACGATGTCATTTAATTTTCAGCAAGTGCCTTAGCAAATTCAACTTCTTTCTTAGAAGAACGCGCAGAACCAATCAAATCTGCTACTATTTTACCAGAACTCATAACTCCTGGTACTCCTGCCCCTGGATGTGTGCCAGCACCTGCGAAGTAAAGATTCGGAATGTCCTCGCTCTGATTATGTGGACGAAACCATGCCGATTGCGTGAGCAGCGGCTCGACGGAGAAGGCACTGCCGAGGTAGCTGTTGAGCGTGTCGCGGAAGTGCAGAGGGTCGATGTAGTGCTCAGTAACGATATGCTTCGACAGGTCAGGCAGGTATCGTTCCTCAAGGTAGCCAATAATCGCATCTCGATAGGGTTTCGCCATCTGTGTCCAGTCCGTGTCGCCTCCAAGATGTGGTACTGGCGAGAGAACATACCAGCTATCACATCCCTCTGGTGCAAGCGAGGCATCCGTCGCGGTAGGTCGGTGCAGATAGAGCGAGAAATCTTTCGACAGGTGCTTCCGCTTGAAGATATCATCAAGCAGTCCTTTGTAGCGCGGCCCCATCAATATTTCGTGATGCGCCATATGTGGATACTTACGATCTGTCCCAAAGTAGATGACGAAGAGTGACATGGCGTATTCCATACTCTTGATATGCCTGTCTGTATTTTTCTTTCGGAAGCGAGCAGGTATCATATTGAGATAGGTATAGGCAACATCGGCATTACTTACAACACTATCTGCTGCAACAAAGTCACCATTCTTCAGCCGTACTCCCACCGCCCGATGCGTCGCCTCGTCAACCACAATCTCTGACACTTCGCTATCGAGAAAGAGTTGGCCTCCCATATCCTGGAAAAGCTTCGTCATCGCTCGTACCAGTGCGCCAGTCCCGCCCATAGCAAACCAGACGCCAAACTTCTGCTCCAAAGTATGTATGAGTACATAAATCGACGTACTCTGGAACGGATTGCCTCCAATGAGTAGTGGATGGAAGCTAAACACCTGACGCAAGCGTTCATCTCTGATATATTGATTGACAAATCCAGCAACCGATTTCTGTGATTGTAGACGTACCAGGTCTGGCACAACCTTCATCATGTCGGAGAAGTGCAAGAATGGAGAGTCAATGAGTTCAAAACCTGTCTTATATATCTCCTCACCCTTCGCCGCAAGCTTTAAATAACCTTCAACATCGTCAGGGTTCAATTCGCGTATCTGGCGTATGATATTTTCACGATCTCCATTGTAGTAAAAAACAGTTCCGTCCTCGAACCGTATATTGTAGAAGGGGTTAATGGGAATAAGGGTGACGTAATCTTCTGTCTTCTTGCCACATAGTGTGAATAGGTCATGGATAAGCCAGGGGGCAGTAATAATCGTTGGGCCGCCATCGAAGGTAAAACCGTCTTGCTCATACACATAGGCGCGTCCACCAGGCTTATCACGCTTCTCTAACAGCGTCACCTCATGCCCCTGTGCCTGTAGACGAATAGCGGCAGTCAAGCCACCGAAGCCGCTTCCAATAACGACAATCTTCATAAATGTTCCTTGTAGTCCTTTTTAGAATGCAACATTTCCAATATAAAGACGATTGTACATGAGCAAATGGGGTAGTTTCCACAACGAGGATATGGCAAAAGTTCCCAGGGTAGACATCAATGCATAGATATTGTACACTGTACACTAAGGTGTAATAGACCTACACATTACTGTGGAAGGAAAACATGAGTGTTATGAACCGTCGTGCGCCTCATTTTCATGCAGGATTGATGACCGATATGTACCACCCAGACTCAGCATATATCTCGTGGAGAAGTGGTGTCAATGGCTTGACCACGTTTGACCTCTATACACGAACGGCTCCCTTTGGGGGAGCCTATATGCTCGTCGCGGGACTGGAATCGGCACTGGAGTTTGTTCAGGCATTTCACTACACGCAGGAAGAATTGGAGTTTCTGGCACGTATCCGCGATTATGACGCTGGTTTCCTCAACGACCTGGCAAATCTACGCTTTACAGGCGAGATTTTAGCCATGCCGGAAGGCTCCATCGCCTTTCCCAACGAACCGCTCATTCGTGTTACAGCACCATTCCGAGAGGCTATGCTGCTGGAAGCGGGTTTGTTGCAGGCAATGGGGCTTTCGACCTTAATTGCGACAAAGGCATCGCGCATCGTCTACGCCGCTGATAAAGGACGCACACGTCGTGTCTCAGAATTTGCTTTCCGTAGAGCGCAAGAGCCATTGACCGTCGCACGTGCCTCATACATCGGTGGATGTGCCAGCACCTCGCTCCTTAATGCAGCCTACGAATTTCGCCTCCCTGCAACAGGAACGATTCCTCATGCCCTCGTCGAAGTGTTCCCGACAGAGGAAGAGGCATTCGAGGCAACGGCTGAAGCATACAATCGCTATACCCTATTGCTCGACACCTACGATACACGGCAGGCGATACATAAAGCAATCGGCGTTGCGTTGCGTTCACAGGAGACGCTGGGTCATACGCTTGCGGCGGTTCGCATCGACAGTGGCGATTTCGTCGCGGACAGCAATTATGTTCGTGAGCAACTCGACAAAGTGGGGCTACAGAGTGTGCGAATTCTGATTAGCGGCGACCTCGATGAGTGGAAAATCGCCGAATTGCTCGAAGCAGGTGCATCCGTCGATTCCTTTGGCGTCGGTACATCACTCGGAAGTGGTGCAGGTTCAATTGAACAGGGAATAGCTGGCGGTTCTCTCGGCACAGTCTATAAAGAAGTGTGGTACGTAGACGAATCGGGAACAGAGTACCCGAAAGTCAAGCTTGCTGGCCCCAAGAGTACATGGCCCGGCAAAAAAGAGGTGTACCGTCATCCACAATGGGAAGAGGATATCATTCAACTCGCACAGGAGCCGCGTCCCGACAGCTATCATCGTCTGCTGCGGCCCGTGATGCGAAACGGCGAGATGATTCCTGGAAGCCTGCCACCTCTTTCAGAGATACGTGAACTGGCCCAACAGAATTTGCATGATTTGCCCGATCAATACCGTGCATTTATTGCTGAAAATCCATATCCCGTCCATTTTAGTGAAGGATTACAGTCGTTACGACGGCAAGCAGCACAACTGGTCGGGAAAAGCGTTTAGCATATGAGGCAACAGGTGTATTTTGCCGCGATGGAAAGCCGTCGTGGTAAAATAACATCTATGAAAGAGCAAACACTTACGTTACGCCAGCTCAATCGTGCCACGCTTGCACGTCAGTTTCTCCTGAACAGGACAAACATATCAGCATTCGATGTCATCACACACCTTGTAGGGCTACAAGCGCAGACATCGAATGCACCTTACATTGGACTGTGGACACGCCTACAAGATTTCCAGCGTGACTCACTCACCGCTTTAATAGAGCACCGACGAGTTGTCAGGGCTACATTGATGCGCTCGACGCTGCATCTCATGACAGCAGAAGATTACGTACAGTTTCGTGCTACATTACAACCTGCGCTCACTCGTGCATTGAAAGCTTTTTTCGGTCAACGTGCAAAAGGACTCGATGTAGAGCGTATCGTCACAGCAGCACAAGCGTATGTGAAGGAACAACCCCACACTTTCCCCGAAATACGCTCTGAACTCACACTTCTTGAACCTGAAAAAGAGCCTGAATTGCTAGCTTACGCAGTACGTACTCACCTGCCGCTTGTGCAACTTCCACCGGGCGGCACATGGGGATTTACAGGAAGTCCACTTCATGTCACAGCGGAATCATGGCTTGAACGACCACTTTGCTTATCCGAGGAATTACACACGCTCATTCTTCGTTATCTAGCAGCGTTCGGCCCTGCCTCGGTACAAGATATGCAAACGTGGTCAGGTTTGAGCGGACTCAAAGGTATCGTTGAGGCACTCAAACCACAATTATGCACATATCAAGACGAGCAGGGCAATATTTTGTTCGACTTGCCAGATATGCAACTACCACCTGACGATATTCCTGCACCTCCACGCTTTCTTCCAGAGTTCGATAATCTGATACTGTCACATGCGAAACGTCAGCGAGTGGTTGCGGATGCATACCGTCCTTCAATCTTCCTATCGGCAGGTCGAGTTCGCGCCACATTTTTGATTGATGGCTTTGTAAGTGGCACATGGAAAACGACGAGAGAAAAAGGCGTCGCAACGCTTATCGTAGAGCCGTTCGTACCTCTTTCAGATCAAGACCGCAATGCGTTGATAGAAGAAGGTGAACGGCTCATTCGCTTTATTGAGGATAAGGCTGAGAAAT
>DAIQNC010000251.1:2647-6117 GCA_036788655.1 Ktedonobacteraceae bacterium | reverse complement strand
GCGCAACAGAGTTTCCGTCGGGCGACCACGAGTAGCAGGAAATCGACAATGTTCCATCGGTCAAGCATCGTTGCTCACCAGTTTCAGGATTGACCGTCCACAGGTCAGAGACAAAGGAGTGATGGCGATTTTCGTTGCGATTACACAATACGCCAATTTCGGTATCGTCAGGCGTCCACTGGGGTTGCTCATGTCCATATGAACCTGATGTGAGACGGCGAATAGATGCAAGGTCAATCTTTTCATCGTCAGAAGGTGCTGGCATCACGAATAGCTGATCGAACCTCTCAAAGAGGCCATTACCGTCCAGCCGATAAAATATCGTATTGACGGTACGCAAACGGACGCTCTCTTCATCCTCACGTTGCTTTTTCGTCGGCTCATCGAGTTGCTTGCGCCCCATCAGCACATCATCTTCATCATCAGGAGCAACTGGTGCAGTAAAGGCTATCCATCGTCCATCATGCGACCATGCTGCGTCGCTGACACCATGAAGCATTGTCGTTACTTGACGCGCCTCACCTCCATCGGTGTCTATGAGCCAGAGTTGATTCGTATCGCCTTCACGATTTGAAAGGAAAAGCAGGTGGTGACTATCAGGAGACCAGACAGGTTGTGTATTCTGTTTCGTGCCAGTAGTCAAGCGGCGCGGCTCGTCAGAAAGATGACCTTGCTTGTCGAGGTGCAAAAGAAAAATAGCGGTCTGGGTTTCGTTCTTTGCCTTATCCCTGGTCATTATTGTATAAGCGACACGGCGTCCATCAGGTGAGAGAACGGCAGAGGTAAGAAATGGAAGTGACCATAGATCATCTAACGTCATCGTATGAGGCATGAGTTATACAAGTTCCTTTCTCTCTATCATAATACAGAAGGTACTGAGGAAATATTGGAAGTGAGTCATGAGGAAGCGAGGCGAAGGTATCCTTCGCCCCACTACTATACACATGTGTATGTATACGCTTGCGCTTACCTGTATCTACTGAATGGAGCCGTCGTAAATGCCCATCACCGTGTGCAGGAACTTGATAGCATCATCTTTCTTGCGCTGGAACGAGTTACGTCCGATGATAGAGCCAAAGCCACCACCATCACGGATAGCACGTGCCTCGGTGAAGAATTCCTCGTCACCAACGGTTGCACCACCAGAGAAGATGACGATACGGCGTCCATCGAAAGCACTCTGCACAACGTGACGTACACGATCAGCCAGTGTTGCTATCGGAATTTCATACTTCTGATAGACTTTCTGTGCCTCTGGTAACTCGATATGCTCGCTCGGCAACTTTACCTTAATGATATCAGCTCCCAGTTGTGCGGCAATCTGTGCGGCATACGCCACCACGTCAATAGCAGTCTCACCCGCTTTACTGATAGAGCTACCACGCGGATAAGACCAGACAACCACTGGCAAACCGACGGCCTTTGCCTGTGCGGTCAAATCGCGCAACTCTTCATACATCGTTGTGCGTTCAGAAGAGCCAGGGTAAATGGTAAAGCCAACAGCGCAGCAACCAAGGCGCAGTGCGTCCTCGACACCGGAGGTAATCGCCGAGATAGGGTCTTTCTCATCATTTAGCACATCATGGTTGTTGCATTTGAGAATGAGGGGAATTTCACCCACATAATCGGCAATCCCTGCTTCCAGCGAGCCAAGCGGTGCAGCATAGGCATTACACCCTGACTCTATCGCCAGCTGAAAAAAGTAGCGAGGATCATATCCAGCAGGATTTGGCGCAAAGCTTCTCGCCGGGCCATGCTCAAATCCCTGGTCTACGGGCAAAATGACCATCTTGCCTGTACCTGCCAGTGTCCCATAGTTGAGCATTCGTGCAAGGTTGCCGCGAATCCCAGGATTCTCACTACTGTACCAGCTCAAAATCTCTCGAATGCGATCATTCATATCTCTGTCCCTTTCACTCGTCAATGAAGTGATACATAAACCACAGGCATTGTGGCTTTGCCTGTATTGTATCAGTAGCCTACACCCCTCAATCGTATACCTAACCACTACCTATTACACGTCTCTTACCCCTTACTAGAGACGATTGTGAGTAGCCGAGTCAAAATTCCTCCAGATTTTATACCATTTCTGGCATTTTCTCAGTTCATTCACATAACAGCTTCTGCCTGACTATTACTATTGCCGGTGATGAGTCGACTGTTTGTGCTGTACATGACACTGCTTCTTACAATGCTAGCATATCACAGGCACATATGAGAGCGCACGTGCTACTTACGAGATGGAGACTGATAGTGATGGCAATACACGAATTTACGGGATTATCAAGTATATAGATGTGCTTATACAATGCTTCAATCCATAGTCGAACGGGGAACCATTGTTACTTTAGACACATTGACACGTTTCTATAACAGTGCCAGTGGGAGGGTATAAACAAATCTGTTTGTACTATGTCTAATGAAGGAGGGAAAATAAAGATGAGCGAGAATTATTTCGATTTAATTACACAAGAAGTGTACAAACTGAAAACACGCAGAGAGCATCTGGAGGATGAGAACCGCACATTACATCAGCAACTCGCTGATTTGCGCTCTGGTCACGGTATTGTTGTGGAAATTGAAGGCAAACGTTTCTCTCTCATAAGCCCCACCACTTCACTTTCCGCACCTGCTCATCAGGAAAGTTTGACTTCCGGTAGCACACTGACCGACAGTGCATCCCCAATTTCTACATCACACGATATCGTTTCTGCACCAACACAGGTGATGACTCCTCTGAGGGAAGAGCCACAAGAGGCCCTCGTGGAGCAGACTCTGGATGCGGAGGAAGTCATAGCAGAAGTCGCAGAGGATGAAGAACCATCAGGTGCAGTTATCACAAAAGTGCTAGAAATACCTTCTATGGCTCATGCTTCTCTTGAACTGGAAGAGGAGGATATCACATCCTCATTCCTTGAAGAGGCTTTGATAGACGAGTTTACCAGTGCGGCAACCAGCCCCCTTGCTGTCTGGTCTGGCCCACCCACACCATCTATTCCTTCACACACTAAGGCGAGAACGCAAGAGGAAATCGACGAAGAGGAGAAGGCATCGCTACGTCAACAACTGATTGGTAGCTTCCTTTTAGAATAAGAGATACATTCTTTTAATCGAGCAAAGATGTAGGGACAGATTCATCACGTCCGTGCGGCACACCCGGCTTGGTACGGACGTGATGAATCTGTCCCTACATCTTTGCTGTTTGATTTCGGCACTGTCAATCCTCGCATTCCAGAACTACCGAGTACCCTTTTCTTGTATACGATACGTCTCTAAGGTAGAGGATGCTTATAACGCTCATAACGCATTTGCCACGTGATAGGAAATTGTCAACTGCGAGCTTTTTTTGAGAGGTACAGGGACGTGTCAGAAAAATTATTCGACGAATCATGGGAACTTGATGATGAGTCGTCTGGCTTCGGACAGGCATACGATGAGCCTCTCGTAAAAAGTGAGACCAAGGGTACACG
>DAIQNC010000251.1:0-2637 GCA_036788655.1 Ktedonobacteraceae bacterium | reverse complement strand
AGTGACAATCCGGCATCCGCGCAAGCATGGAGACAGGATACGCTCATTGCTCGCAGTATCGCAGGAGATGAGCAAGCATTCGCGGAGATAGCAAACCATTACGGGAATCTCCTTCTGAGAACCGCCTATCTTCTGGTGCGCGACGAAGAAGCTGCGAAGGACATTGTTCAGGACTCATTGTTACTGGCATGGAAACACATGGCAACGCTGCGAGAGCCAGCATTTCTCAGAGCATGGTTACTCAAAATCGTGATCAACCAGTCTACGAGTCTCAAACGGCAGTGGATACGTAAAACCGCTCTTCTGAAAGAACATTTCGCGCAACAGGAGATTGAGCTAGCCGTTCAACAGAGTGATTTTCAGCGTGGGCGTGTCGAAGACCATCTCGATATTGAGCGAGCGATTGAGCAACTTCCACTCAAACAGCGCACGGTACTCGTCCTCTTCTATTATCATCGCATGACCATACCGGAAATTGCGACGATGCTGAACACGTCTGAAAATACACTCCGAAAACGCTTGCAAGCCGCGCTGGACAAACTACGGCGCGTTCTACAAGTTGAACCAAATACCCGTGTTTCTTTGACCGACGAGGGCATGGATAGACATGTCGGGCTTCACAGGGGAGGTGTGTGATGAATGAGCAGAACCCGAAAAGCCAGCAGAGCGGCCCTCAAGACCAGTATCATGAACACATTGAGCAACGCGATAAAACTATGGATATGCTTGAATCACGAATAGCCAACATCTTGCATCAGCAGGCATCTCATATTCATTTCACACCAACTACTCATGCACAGGTGATGAAACGTATCACACGCCATTCAGAACATCGGCTATTATCCAGACCAGTGTTTGCATTTACCACTGTTGCTGTACTTGCACTGGTTGTTCTATTCGTATTCATTCAAGTGTTTTATCAGTTCTATCACCAACCTGTCGCAGTCACTCCTGTACACTTCGGATTGATGACCACGCTTGACACGCCGAATGCGCTGGCTCAGGGCGGTCATCTCGCTTCGCTCGATCCGACAGGTCAACACCTCGTCTATCAATCTGCTCAGGGAACAGGGGTTATGTATACGGCAGATGTACATAACCCGAACGCGAGTAATGTTCTCGCTATGCGAGACGCGCTTGCCGCGAGTTGGTCGCCTGATGGTTCTGATCTTGTCGCCACTATTGAGCCAACAGACACAAATACACCGTTTCTCGCCTTGATTCATACAGGTTCGTATATGCATCCACTTGGTCATACTGCGATTGCTGCGAGCTGGTCGCCCACATCTGCAAACCAGATTATCTACGTCACGCAGGAAAATGGTGTTACACAGTTGTATAGCACCACACCTCAGCAGAACCAGTCAGCACACCTACTCGCCACCTTACCCATTGCTGCAACCATTCAACAACTCGTCTGGTCGCCCGATGGACACATGCTCGCTATCGTCGCTACATCGAATACTTCAAGCACACAATCATTACATACCTTGTACCTGCTGAATATGCAAACCTATACGATCAAAGAACTCGCCACGTCGGGTAACTTTACTCCCGGCACACTGGCATGGTCGCCGAATAGTCGCTATCTCTCGTATGCACACATTGACACACAGGGAAAAACGAGCATTCAAACAGTCAACGTCGCCACGCAACAAATCGCCTTCACGCTCAAACTCCAAGGAACGTTAGACGGACTGAGTTGGTCGCCTTCTAGTAACGCTCTTTTGTATAGCGACAATGGCAAACTAATAGCCTATGTTTTGCATGGGGCACCAATCACCTTCACAAAGAGCGCAAACGAGCAGATTTCTCCATTCTGGCTTCCTGATGGGCGCATCCTTTGTTTGAATCTTGTACAAGGAACGCAAACGTTAAGCATTCTAGCTATTCAGCATACTCCATGATATATACTCGCCTCACATAAGCAGAAAAGAGAATCACATCTGAAAACTAATCGTCATTTGCTGTGCTGACGGATAACTGGAATTCTGTAGCAGAATAAATGTGTAGGAACTGGCACTTTGAGGAACTAGAAATGCCACTGTTCCGTCTTGCCCTGATGAACCCGCCTTAATCGTGATAGGAATATTCGCACTATCATCAGGGCCGGTGATGCCGCCCGCACTCATTCGCATATACGACTCCCAATCAACACTGTAGTCGTTGGATGAAGGATTGTCCACGTTCATATCCAGGAAAAGATAGTACATTCCCTTCGTTGCCTGTTTTCCCTGATTACTCCAACTACGAGTTGCCGTTTTGATTGTCCACTTCAAATCACCGTATTGACCAGCTTTACTGATAGTAGCTGTCTTCGCTTGATATTTCGAGAGGTCTGCATGTCCTGTCAGTGCTACGCTCATCTGTGCCTCACTGGCACTTCCAAGTTGGAGCATTGTCTGCGTAACATCGGTAGTTGCAGGTACAGCAAAATCAATCCAGTTTGTACGTGTCGTCGATGCTCCAGGTGAGATGTCTTGTTGAGCATTCAGTGGTGTAACACTAGTTTGATTTGGGAGAATCAGACGCATAATGTCACTATAAAGATAGTTTGGGTTGACATTCGTTACGTTCTGTTCCTTCACGTCAAGACGCAACACACCCGATGACGCACTACCACTTGTATCATCGGAG
>DAIQNC010000250.1:0-6124 GCA_036788655.1 Ktedonobacteraceae bacterium | reverse complement strand
AGTCCCCAGAGCCGCGCCACCTTCATGAACGTTTCGCGGTTGAAATGTGCCAGCAAAGGGATAATGACAGTCAACGTGTTCTCCGTGAAGAGTTGTTGTCTTCCGAGTACGACTATAAGAAATCCCAAACTATAGCCGAAGCCTACGATGAGAGGCCGCCACAATGTATTCGGTAGATAGGTATACAGCAGTCCCTG
This sequence comes from Ktedonobacteraceae bacterium, assembly GCA_036788655.1. Classification (GTDB taxonomy): domain Bacteria; phylum Chloroflexota; class Ktedonobacteria; order Ktedonobacterales; family Ktedonobacteraceae; genus JBBQVS01. The sequence goes on along the minus strand of DAIQNC010000250.1, from coordinate 5,927 downwards.
TGCAGCCAGCGAGAAGCCCATGGAAAGACCTGCTGCGAGTGCGGAGCAGAGCAAGGCTGGAGCGGAACGCTCTAGCTCACGCTCGCCTTCTTCACGCACCACCTGTTGCACCACCAGCGCACTAATTGGCGAACGGTCACGCGCCTGATGCTCCTCGCGCTCCCCCAGTTGCACTCCCCCTTGATTGCTACGCCTGTTGAACGCGCTGTCCTGCCCCTGACTTTCTATGTTTGAATCACGTGTGGGCGTACTACTCATTGTTCTTTCCTCATCGCACAATGGGAAACGTGCGTGATTATGAATTTTCACGTTCAAACACAGTCACTTCGTAGAACCTCGATTTATCGATGGGTTCAGCAAGCGTAAACCCCCATCGATAAATCGAGGTTCTACGAAGTGACTGTGTTTGGCGTAGCATAGATTTTGAATGATGTATAATGCCGTATGTACAACAAAATTGTGTACTTTCAACACGTTAGCATACAAGAAATTGTTCCAGTTCGGAACCTCACACGTATATAAAGGAGCGTCAATCATGGCAGAAGAGCAATCCTCGCAGACATGGATAGATATTTCGGTTCCCCTACATAATGGCATGGCGCACTGGCCCGATAATCCACCGTTTGAGATCGAGCGTGTGCTGGATCAGAAACGCGGCGATGTGGCAACTGTCTCGAAAATCTCGCTCGGCGTCCACACTGGCACACATATGGATGCGCCGCTTCACTTCTTCGAGGGCGGTATCAGCATTGACCAGATGCCATTAACTGCGACGATAGGACAGGCGCGGGTCATCGAGATTCACGATCCTGAGTCGATCAAACCCGAAGAGTTGGCGCAGCATAATATTCAGAAGGATGAGCGCATCCTGTTCAAGACGCGCAACTCAACGCAGAACTGGCAAACCGACGAATTTGTGAAGGATTTCGTCTACATTTCGCACGAAGCGGCGGAGTACCTGGCGAAAATTCAGATACAGACGGTAGGTGTGGATTATCTCTCCGTTGGTGGCTTCTACAAGGATGGGGCAGAGACGCATCACGCCCTGCTCGGCGCACACATATGGATTATCGAGGGTCTCAACCTTGCCGCTGTACAACCCGGTAACTATGAACTTGTCTGCCTTCCTATCAAGCTAGAGGGAGCCGAAGGCGCATCGGCACGTGCTGTGCTTCGTCCTCTGGAATAACACACTTGTGTGAACGAAATAATGTAGGGACAGATTCATCACGTCCGCACGTCGAGCGATACTGAACGTGCGGACGTGATGAATCTGTCCCTACATTATTTCGTTCACAATTCTGTTACGGGTTCGTTGTATTCGTATTTGTGTTGTCCACAACGTTATCGTTGTTTAGACCCTGATTTACACGCAAGTCGCCATCCTGGTCAAGGCGAGCCTCTTCACGGCGCACGGTATCGGAGACCTGCTGGTTCTCCTGTACAGCACGTTTGCCAACCGCAACCTCACCTGTCACAACGGTATTCTTGTCAACGTTCACCTTCTCTTCGCTCACGGGGACGCGAATATCTTCACCCTCACCAATTGGTGTGTTATCATCGACATTCCCTGTTGCCGGGCGACGCTCGACATAGACCTCTTCATGCGTCACTGGAACGTTGACCGTCTTCTGCTCCTCGACAACATCCTTATGGAGTTGCACTTCCCCGGTCTGTACGGGCTGCTTGTTGACGTTCAGTTGCTCCTCGCGGAGTCTCAAACGCTGCGCCTCGTCCGTGCCAGTATTCGTGTAGTCTGCACTTTGGTTTGTGGTCGCATTACTTCCAGTCTGCGTTGCATCGTAACCAGTAGTATTCAGCGGCATTACCGTATCAGAGGTGTCTGCATCATTGTTGATGTTGTTCGCAGATCTCTGAGACGCTGGCATCCCGGTACGTGTCGCATCCGTTGATGGATAATCGTTAGGGCCTGTGCGAGTCGCGTCCGTTGTCGTCGTTCCCGTATTTGTAATACCACTGCCGCCCATGCGCGAGGAATAATTGTACGCCCCGTTCGCTTGCATGAGGCTCCAGGCATTCTCAGCATTATTGTCGGCACGAACGGCAACAATGGTGTGTCCATTGCTATATTCATTCTCGTAGTAGTTCGCCTCATTGTCAGAAACGCCCATGCCTTCGAGATCATTCGCTACATGACTTCCTGACTCGCTGGTATCGCCACCGAAGAACCTTCTCAGTCCTCCCCAGAAGCCACTACCTTCTGCGGCACGCCCCGTATGATAAATCTGGTTTGCATCAAAACCTGCATTTTGTAGAGCATTAATGGCCTGGTCTGCCATTCCAGCTTCATCGAATATACCGATGACTGTATGTCCTGTCATTGCCATAACTGTACTCCTTACTAAACTATATAGCTCGATTATCTACTCTTTTTACATTTTGTATCTTGTTGTCAGCGCGAGGCCATGAAATATGTCCGTTAAGGTTGGGTAGAGCAGATGTTGGTTTGCCATCTGTAACCTGTCCCTTTCTGACATATGTTGAGTTGAACATTCAACGAGGCACTAATCACATGTTTCACGCATGTTCCACATAAATAGTTACACAGCTTTAGAAATGGTAAGCTCAGAAGTATTAGAAATAGATTAGTTTTATCTCATAGCTGTGTTTTATACCGTGCCATGCTTCCATCGGATATACTATGTAGCAGAAACGCTCTGCTTTTCCGTGATAGAAGTAGAAAGCCAGAGCAGTTCCAATACACTGAAAGGACTATGTAGTATGACCGACAATTCAGAGCAGATATCACAAACATATGCAGCGACACCATCTACACCATCTACACCGTCGACATCATCAGAGGCAACTAGCGAGGCAGGAGAAGACACGTTCACCGGGCGGCTCATCGAAATTACGGCGGGTGCGGTGACGCTTCCGGCCTTATTTCATATGCCGACGAATCCACACGGTCTTGTCGTGCTAACACACGGTATCGAGGGTATTACCGATGGCACACATGCAAGTACGCTTGCCATTGCGAGTCAGTTACATCAGGCATCGCTTGCCACGCTCGTCGTTGATCTCTTCTCGACAGGGGAGGAGCAACTTGATGCAGGCACTGACTATTTTAAGAGCAACACAAGCATCATGGAGCAACGTATCATTGGCATATCGGAGTGGACACAGGACAACGCAGAGACAAGCAACCTCTCTCTCGGCTACTTTGGAGCAGGGGCAGCAGGAGCGGCAGTGCTTATCGCAGCGGCAGAACGTCCCGACGTGGTGAAAGCAGTCGTCGCCGTTGGTGCGCGTCTCGACCTTGCAGAAGATGCTCCACGGCGCATTCTCGCACCTACCATGCTTATCACCGCACAGCAAGATACGAACGCAGTCCAACAAAATCAGCAGATAATGGAGAGCATGACACAGACAAAACGCTTCGAGCAAATAGCAGGTGGGAACACGCTCTTCTCCTCACAGGAGAGCATAACACGTATAGCGCAACTCGCCGGAGAATGGTTCGCACAACACCTCGAACCCATCGTGTAAAGGTTAGCAGGGTGTGATAATCGGCGAGCGGTTGCCAGGGTGTGATGAATCAGACCCCTACACTTCGGTGGCAACCATCGTTTTGTTGATGTGACCGAAGTGTAGGGGTCTGATTCATCACACTCTGGTTATCACACCGCATGTGTCTGACGCATTATTCCTTGCCGATCATGACTTCGGTTGATTTGATGATGGCATAGACTGCATCGCCCTCTTTGATATTCATGGACTCGACGGAGCCGCGTGTAATTGCGGAAACGACCTCTTGTCCATTGGGTAGCTCGATGAGAACTTCCGCCATGACACCTGCGAGCTTCACAGATTTAACCGTGCCTTTGAGTTGGTTACGTGCGCTAAATTGCATTGTTTTAATTTCCTTCTGTAGGGACGTTATTCTATAACGCCCTTGTCAACCATCTCATACAAGCGTCCAAAGCATTGCGACCAGGGCGTTATAGAATAACGCCCCTACATTATGGATTCGCCTTCAAGAAATTCTCGATATCGCCCAGTTCGCTATCGCTGAGACGAAATTCGGCGGCACGAACGATGTCGTCGATTTGCGATGGGCGACGACCACCGACGATGGCTCCTGTGACGGCAGGGTTACGTAGCGTCCAGGAGACTGCAACGGCTCCAGCAGTAAGCGTATGCGGAAAGCCGATATCGGTCAGCAAGCTTGCGAGCTTCAGATTACGCGAGAGACGCGGCTCCTGAAAATCCTCGCTCTGTTTACGCCAGTCATCTTCTGGCATATTCTCCACGCGCTCCTTCGACATCATGCCAGTCAGCAAGCCCGACATCATGGGAGAGTAGACAATGACACCAATATTCTGCTGCTCGCAGAATTGTAGCACATCGTTCTCCGCATCGGGATGGACGAGCGAGTATGGTGGTTGGAGCGAGTCGATGGGAGCGATTTTCTGGGCGCGTTGCATCTGCGCCACATTGAAGTTCGAGACGCCAATGGCGCGTACCTTGCCCTGTTTCTTGAGGTCTGCCATCTTGCTCCATCCCTCTTCGATATCGGCATCAGGATTGGGCCAGTGTATCTGGTACAGGTCGATATAGTCAACACCGAGGCGTTTCAGGCTCGCCTCGCACTCACGCTGTATCGAATCGGCCTTGAGGCTACTATGTATCTTGCGGCTCTCATCCCAGACAAGCGAGCATTTTGTAAAGATGTAGGGGCGTTCACGTCCCTTGATGGCCTCGCCCACCACCTCTTCCGAATGGCCGAGGCCATAAGCAGGGGCGGTATCGATCCAGTTCATGCCCATATTGAGCGCGTGCTTAATGGTAGCGATAGAATCTTCATCCTCCTGATGTCCCCATCCAACTCCCCCGTCACTACTACCACCAATCGCCCATGCCCCCAGGCCAACGGGCGTGATAGAGATATCTGTATTTCCAAGTTGCCGTGTTTGCATACTGTAATGTCATCCTTTCTTCATTATACGCCCCGTTCCATGTTGTGACGTGATTTATCACGTGCGTGCATGACTGGCACACACACGTGATAAATCACGTCACAACATGGTGATGCACGCACGTGATAAATCACGTCACAACATAAAGGGTCGCAGACGTTTCTTGTAACACGGATGGGTCAGTGCATGAGGTGACAACGTAGAGATAAGGACGTGATACAATACAACGGCGATACGTTATTCCTTTCTTTCTACTAGCTAAGGAGCTTCATTTGGATACGATGCAGAATGCCTCGTTGCAAACGTTCGATGCCGAGCGTGTCCGCGCTCACTTCCCATCCCTGAATACGCACGAGATTTTTTTTGATAACCCCGGTGGCACACAGGTGGCACGTGAGTCGATGGAGCGGATGCAGCAATATTTGCTTCAGCACAATGCCAATCACGGCGGGGAATTTCGCACGAGCCGCGAATCCGATAGTGAAGTGGCACAGGCGCGAGTTGCTGTTGCGGCATTTTTGAATGCGCGAAGGCCAGAGGAGATTATCTTCGGGCAGAATATGACAAGCCTGACGATGCATATAAGCCGCAGCATTGCTCGTCTCCTCAAGCCGGGCGATGAAATCGTGGTCACGAAACTCGATCACGATGCCAATATTGCTCCCTGGCTACTCATCGCTGAGGATAGAGGCTGTGTTATCCGATGGGTCGATATTTCCCCGGAAGATTGTACGCTGGATATGACGACGCTCGAACAGGCGATTGGGCCTCGTACAAAGCTCGTTGCCGTCGGCTATGCCTCGAACGCGGTTGGCACGGTCAACAATGTGAAACGTGCGATAGAACTGGCACATAGTGTTGGAGCGTTGTGCTTCATCGACGCCGTGCAGTACGCGCCGCACAAACTGATTGATGTACAGGCTCTCGATTGTGATTTCCTGGCATGTTCTGCGTACAAGTTCTTCGGACCACACCTCGGTATCCTCT
>DAIQNC010000249.1:1999-6153 GCA_036788655.1 Ktedonobacteraceae bacterium | reverse complement strand
ACGCGAAGAGATGATTGCGCTTGGCTCCGATGACACATGGGCAGGTGCTATCGCCGTTGCCCTCAAAGGACTTGACCCGAATGCAAGTCTCTGGCCCAACGCCGAATCACTCCGCGATGACTCGGCTCGCTCACCCGATTACTGGCGCATCTGGTTATAAACCGATTACAAAAATTTTTAACAAGGCAATAATGTTTCCTTAACATTTTCTTGTTACACTACCAGTAGACGTTTCCAGAGAAATCGGCATCATGGCATGTGTCAAGACATGTACGGGGCGAGTTGTTGTTGAATTGAGCGCGTAGATTTTTTCAATACCCTCGCTCGTTCCTCTGTCTTCCATCCATCTGCAACTCCTGCTTCAATATGTGGGGGTTGCTCCTCTGTGACACGATGCATGAACATGAAATGTGTTCGCGTACTCGTGCCGTAAGGGGCGAGAGGCGTACTCCGAGCCTCTCGCTCATGGGGACAAGGCTACGTTGTTGGCAATTGCACGTTCGGGATATTGGTGGGATTTAAGGGGACGATGTGTATCTGGTTGATGTTGGTTGGGAGAGTGTCGCCATAACTCACGCGTACGATGACGGTGGTTGCATCTATCCCCGGTTGATGCATGAGATAGCTGCTGGCATCCTGCTGTTTTTTCCCCTTGATAGCGTTCTCAAAGCTATGCATGACGGATGGTGACAGGTTGTACTCGACAACACCACCAACGGCGATCTGCGTAGTAACGATGCCACTGGCATCGACGCTCTGCACAACAGGGTTGCCGATGCGCGTGTAGGTGTCAAGCAGCGCGTAGCCAGAGCCATATTGCTGCTGCGCCTTCTGCGTGAGCAGAGTACGCGCAAGACTCTGGATATCCTGCGTTTTGATGGCCTCGACACTGCCCTGCTCGGTCAAGGTAACGGTGACGGTGCTGCTGACCGTGCCTTCGCTCGGATTTGAGGTCGGGTTGCCGTCCGAATAATAGACCTGTCCTACTGCTGTCTCTCCGTTTGCTTGCTCCTGACTCGTCAAATCCTGCTGAACCTGCGTCTTGAGCGTCGCATGTATCGAGGTTGCCAGCGTGTCGATATCGTTGAAGGAGACGGCGGCCTGACAATTAATGACGAGAAACGTGCATTTCACACCAGTGGTATTGCCCGTCTGACTTCCCGTCTTCGTACTAGTTACGATGTAGGCAGGAACGGTAGAGGTCGTGCTATCGACGCTGTGCTGACCCGGTTTCGCCTGGATGGTCAACATCTCTGTAACGGTATGCACCTGAGAACCAATGTTGACTGTTGCCACGATACTATTCAGAAATGCGGCATAGCCAAGCGCACCTATCAAGAAGAGCATTGCAACTGTGATAAGCGTGAGAACAAGCAAGAGAGAACGTCTACGTCGAGGTTTTCTGGGAGCAAGTGTTGCCGTTTGCTGCCCCTGCCCTGCAAGATGCTGTGGGCCGATATAGGTTGTTTTATCACTATAGTCGCTCCCGTTGAAGCTCTGTGTATTGGATGCGACAATCGGCGCAATCGGTGCAGGCACAACAGGGGCAACGGGAACAGCAGGCACAACAGGGAGTGATGTTAGTTGTGGCATACGATGAGGCGTCTCATCTACGTCATTATCGCTCACGTATCGTCCTGTAGATGGCGTTTGCGTTTGACCTTGCTGTGATGTAGCAGTGGGAACAGATGCGGATGGCGGTGTTGTCACCGCTCTATATGCTTGCTCGAAGACATTGAGCAACTGGTCTGCACTGTGAAAACGATCTTCGGGATGAGGATAAGTGCAATGCTCGACGACGTAGCGCAGAGGAGCCGCGAGCCTGACACGCTCACTCTCCGACTCAGGACGCTGACCCGTGAGCATTTCGTAGAGGATGATACCGAGCGAGTAGATGTCGTTACTGGGTGCGGCAATACCGTCGAGCCGCTCAGGAGCCATATAGTCAATCGTCGCCATCTCATGCCCTGCCTGAGTAAGCGCAGGAGCAGGATTATCAGCACTGCCTTGAATAGAGGCGATGCCGAAGTCGATGAGGCGCACATTGAGTTGTCCATCTTCGTAATCGAGCAGAATGTTACTCGGCTTGAGGTCGCGGTGAACAACGCCGCGCTTATGAATGTAGGCAACTGCTCTGACGAGTGCCGTGAAGAGTTGATGAACCTCGGAGAGCGGCATGGGGCCACGCTCCAGACGCTGCGCTAATGTACCACCGGAGATATAGGGCGTCACCAGGAACATGCGCCCCTGCTCCTCGCCAAACTCGACGAGCGATAGAATATGCTCGTGCTTGAGGTGCGCGTTCACCTCGGCCTCGCGCAGGAATCGTTTACGTGCCACCACGTCATGCACAAGGTCGTTGCGGATAATCTTGACCGCGACCTCGCGTCCGAAGGCAGTACGCTGATGCGCCAGATAGACCTCACCCATGCCACCCACGTCGATACGCTTCACCAGATCATAATTGCCAAAGGAAATCATCGGTGGCTTTCCCTGTTCCCGTTGCTCCCGTTGCTCCCTCTGCTCATTGTGCGCCCTTTGTTTTCCTTGCTTTTCGTATCGTTGTGGCTTTGCCTGCTTCCCACGTGAGTTTTGTTGCCAGCGGCTTCCGTGTCCATGCTGCTCTTTTAAGGGGCCATGCTGTTCTCTCATAAATGCTCGAATATTTCTCGTCGCTCTCCCTGAATATAACGTCTGAATTGATCGTTATCGGCACATCGGCGTAATGAATTACGCCCCTACATGAGTTTGTGCCTGGATCGATAAATCGTTCCCCTACAGTAATGACGCAATTGCGACGTACAGATAAAATGAGTCGGCTTTTCCGCATGTAACCATGAGCAAGTATAGCATTTTTAAGCTTTTCAGAAAAGGTACTTTATCACGTTTTGCCATCATCACACTAGGACTTATAGACATAATACTATGTTTCTACAGAGCAAGTATGCTATACTACTTCTCACATTGGAAGAGCCTATTCCAATCGAATTGCTTTCAATTGCGCCATTATTCCATAAATAGAGGTAGTATGGGGGATTATACTACTGAACATGCAAGCGAAAGTAGTTTTATACAACGTGTTTCACACATTATGATGAATTTTCAGAATCGCTTTCTTCGTAGACCCCGATTTATCGATGGGGTCAAATCGCGTGACTCCATCGATAAATCGGGGTCTACGAAGAGTCCGACGCTAGTGTTCGTGAAGGAGTCCTGCTATGTGGGCGCAATCATCACGCTCATCATCACAACCCCAACAACTGTCGTGGAAGGGATATAACGTGCCAGCCCTTATCGGTATGGGACTGGCATTGCTGAGTCTGCTGTGTGCGGTAATAGCTGCACTGCGAGGAGCAAATCTGTTCGTCTCGGTGCTTATCGGGTTGCTCGTCATACGTCTATTCGCTCTCTGCTATAGCTCCTTGCAAGCTTCGTCGAATAGCAATCAATCATCGCACCCTTTTATGCAACAACAGCAGAGTTTCATGCCTGCTGATCAGACAGCATTTGCGGATGCCAATTCTTCTAACGTTGCTCCCTGGTCGTTTCCACAAAATGAGCCAAATATGCCTTTTAATGCGCCTACAAATACTCCCTTCAATACACCTTTCGGTACGCCTACAAATGAGCCATATGCACCCTTTAATACACCCTTTAATGCTCCATCTCAAAACGCACCATCGCAAATACCTTTCGGTACGCCTACAAATGAGCCATATGCACCCTTTAATGCTCCATCTCAAAACTCTTTCAGTGCGCCTATGAATTATCCTACACAGGTCGCTGATTATAACGGGAATAGTCCTACTATTCCTGCCATTCCTATTGAGCAGGATGAGCTTTTTCAACTTGATGCGCCAGCGATGGGCGAATATGTGCTGTATATGCCACAGGAGGGCGAGGCACTGGTCGATTGTCAGGATCGCTTTGCCCTCAACACACATCGAGGACGTTACGCTATTGCCGATGGGGTCAAAGGTAGCTTCGTCCCCTCTGCATGGGCGCGTATTCTTGCACGAGGCTTTGTCGAATATGATCAAGACGTATATCAAACGGTTCCCATGATGACTCAGGGGCAGGATACATCGGGAGGTAGTCTATATTTCGGAGAGCGTACACAATTCGAGCAATGGTTACAGCAATGCCGTACATCG
>DAIQNC010000249.1:235-1929 GCA_036788655.1 Ktedonobacteraceae bacterium | reverse complement strand
CAATGCCAGTCGTATGCAATATGGCGAGAGTCCCCTCGACTGGGAGTCCGAGATAGAGCGTGGAGCGCAAAGTACGCTCACAGGGTGCTGGTTACGTGCGCGTAACAACCCTGCTGACCCTTATATCGACGTTCATGTATCCGTTATCGGTGACTCGGAATTCTTCCTCTTCCGTCGGGATGAGCAGGGAGCATGGCAAAACGTCGCCGCTCTTCCCTTCATCTCCATTGACGAGTTCGATACTCGGCTTGCGGCACTAACGACACGTAGCGAGACTGAGCAGACCGGATATGCATGGACACTATGGCAGGAAGGCTCTATTGCTGCGCTTCCCGGTGATCGCATCGTTCTGGCAACAGCATCGCTAGCTCAGTGGATTCTCATGCAAGTGCAACAGCATCAGATGCAATGGACAACACTTCTCGAAAGTACCAACTCAGCTTTTCATGAGCAAATGCTCCGCAGCGAACAGCACGCGAACCGTCTGGGAAACGGCGATGTGACAATGCTGGTCATTCCTATTCCTGCACCACATATGAATTGATAGTATTGAGAATATTGGAGACGTCATGGGGAAAAAAGCTTCACATTCATCGCGCTTACGCCGTCTAGCAGGACTTGTCCTGGCGTTTTTCGCGCTACTCGCAACCACAATTATCATGCCAACGTTGAATACTTCGTCTCTCACAGCATATGCGGCGACACGTACACAGGCAATGGCAAGTATGACAAGCACAGCAGGCATAACAGGCACAACGCAACCCACTGTCACTGCCTCCACACAACCGCCAACGCTCACAACAACCGTGACCACGACGCTCACGACAACGTTCACACCAACAGCATCGTCTACCGTTCCCTCTTATCAATTAGGAGTAGCTCCGAACCCACTTTTACAGAATAACGGCTCCTGTACTGCTAATACACCTTCTAACTATTCTTGCTTTGCTACTCTGTCAATCAGTCCTGCTCCACTTGCTACCGATACAGTCACTTGGAGTGATAGCAACACTGATGGTGGAATACTTCTGGGAAGCCAATTTCCAGCGAACATAACCATTAATAACCTTCCCTGTCCAAGTGCCACACAATCAATTGTCTTTAGCGCGACTATCGTTGAAAATGGCGTCACCATTCAGGCCACCCCAGCATCTGACTCGTGGAGTTGTAACGTCGCACCAACGGCAACACCTTCGCCAACACCGACTACGCCTCCCACGCCGACGCCAACCACTGTGCCTTCACCAACACCACAGCCCACACAGCCGCCAACTCCTGGCACAACTCCCAGTCCCACGCCCGGCACAACTCCTGGCACAACTCCCAGTCCCACGCCCGGCACAACTCCTGGCACAACGCCAACGCCTACCGCAACGGGTGTTTCTACCCTTCCCACTGCGCTACCAACGGTCTGCCCAACACCCGGCAATACATCCTCATGTAGCCCGACAACGCATAGCACACCGACATTACCCACGAAAACAACGCAAGGAACGCAGGGAACACAGGGGACACAAGGTGCTTCACCTACAGCGTCCCCGACTGCTACTCAAGGTGGGGCTGTGACAGACAATTCGGGTGGCAAAAACGATCCACCATCTTCCGGCAAGAGTGGGCCGCTCTTCCTCATCGCCAGCCTTGTGCTTGCCGCGCTTGCCATCCTGCTCTACCTGCTCGCATGGGGACAAGGAGCC
>DAIQNC010000249.1:0-225 GCA_036788655.1 Ktedonobacteraceae bacterium | reverse complement strand
TGCTCTCACTGGTACTACCTGCCTCTGTTGTACGACGCTTGCTCAATCCGTAGTCGAATTCGATCCCATGTTGTGCCATGATTCATCACGTCCGCTCGCTTTTCAATTATTCACACAGCCGTGATAAATCACGACACAACATGGGTCACACGGACATCCTCGCTATAGGACTCCTTTATTTCCGCATAGGAAGTATGTTATACTACATTGCAAATTGGATGAGAT
>DAIQNC010000248.1:0-6153 GCA_036788655.1 Ktedonobacteraceae bacterium | reverse complement strand
CAATCGGAACACCAGTTGATGATGCGCTCACCACGATAGATGAGACCCTCTTCATACAGGCGCACAAACGTCTCGCGCACCGCCTTCGACAGTCCCTCATCTAATGTAAAGCGTTCGCGTGACCAATCGCAGGATGCTCCAAGCCGACGATGCTGATCTTGAATGCGGCTCTTATACTGGTTGACCCACTGCCAGACGCGCTCGATAAACTTCTCGCGTCCCAGTTTGTGCCTGTCCGTGCCTTCCTTCATCAGTAATCGCTCAACCACCGTCTGTGTAGCGATACCTGCGTGGTCTTCGCCCGGAACCCACAGCGTCTCATCGCCAATCATGCGGTGATAGCGAATAAGAATATCCTCAACCGTTGCGGTAATCGCGTGACCCAGGTGGAGCGCACCCGTCACATTCGGCGGCGGCATACTGATAACGAACGGCTTACGTTTCGCATTCTCAGGCGTGCGATGCGGCTTAAAGTAGCCATGCTCTTCCCAGAAGCGATACCACTTGCCCTCAACCGCCTGTGGCTCATACGCCTTCGGAAGTGCCGCCACATCCACCATCGTTGCATGACCCGTCAACGCGGCTTGCTCGGCCTGAATAGCACGCTCCGCATTTTCTGCATTCTGCTCAATCATAGATTTCTCCGATACAAATTATCCCTATATATACAAACAAAAAACTCTTCCCCGTCCCTTCAAGGACGAGAAAGAGCCATGCTCAATTCGTGATACCACCTTCATTCAGCCGCTCTCTAAAACGCAGAGCGACCCTCATTTCTGCTATAACGGGCATCCCGTAACATTCGTAGAAAACCGATTTATCGATTTTCCCCACAGGCGACCTTCAATGCATTCCACTGAAGAAGACTTGCAGCCAATGGTCTTCTCTCTCTTACAGCCCCTGCACCTACTCTTCCTGCGAACGTTTATATGAAATTGTGTTGAGTGTAGTGTAAAGGGTTGAGGGGATGTTGTCAAGTGAAATTTACTGACTTCCTGAATGAACATGATATATTGAGAAAAGTAATATCTTACAAGAGGCTACCTTATGTCTAATACTAAGAAATTTCCTTGTCCCTGTTGTGGCTTCCTCACGCTTGATGAAGAGCCACCAGGAACACATGATATTTGCCCCGTCTGTTTCTGGGAAGACGATTATGTACAATTTCTCAGTCCCCATTTAGATGGCGGAGCTAATAGCACAAATTTGATTGAAGCACGTCAAAATTTTGTTAAAATTGGAGTTAGTGAAGAGCAATTTAAGGTTTATGTTCGTCCACCTCTTCCTCATGAATTTCCATCATCAGAGGTTGAAGATAACGAGGAGTTGCCAGAATGAACAAAGCATACGAACACTACTCCATGATCATCCAGTGGAGCGAACTTGACCAGGTGTATATTGTCACAGTTCCCGAACTTTCTGGATGCCGAACTCATGGAAAATCCTATGAGGAAGCAGTACATCAGGGAGTGGACGCTATCGAAACTTGGATAAAAGGAAGTAAAGCATCAGGTCTTCCAATACCAGAACCCACCGTCACTCATCACCGGATTTTTGGTGGAACTCTCGTTTAGAGAGAAGTTGACAAGTCTATCGAGACAGTGTAGAGTACGAGGAGAAAGGTATGGGGAGACAGAAATGAACCACAGTGAACACACCAACACCGACCAGGTACGGCAACTCTATCCGCGCATTGTGAGTAAGCCGGGCATCCTCTATGGCAAGCCGGTGATAGAAGGCACCCGTCTGAGTGTTGAAGCCATTCTCCAAAACCTTGCCAGTGGCTATTCTTATGACGACTTGCTTGATGCCTACCCTTTCCTTACGGCTGAAGACATAATCGCCGCGATCAAGTATGCTGCACGGCTTGCTTCCAAGCCCCCAGGCTCCTCAGATGATAAAGAGCGTGCTGCCTCATGAAGTTTCTGGCAGATGTGAACATTGATCGGCGTCTCATTGATCGTCTGCGTACAGATGGGCATGACGTGCTGTGGATAACTGATATAAATCGAGAGCTTGATGATATTTCTCTGCTCCGCCTGGCATGGCAGGAAGGAGCCATCATTCTTACGAATGATAAAGACTTTCAGAGGCATGTTCTCAGGGAGAATCACCAGACTCATGGTCTCATCTGGCTCCGTTCCGGGCTTGCCAGGATGTCTCGCGTTCAGCAGATTGAGCATACGCTTCAAGCTATCCGTACCTATCAAGATCGACTCTCAGGCCGAGTCACCACGATCTATCCTGACCATGTTGAGCAAGAAAACATACCGATATCATCCTGATAGACGAAATCACCTTGTTACTGTCCCCGGACTTCCATGTTGTTTCACACTCGGTAATACTTATGAAGAAGCCGTTCGACAGGGCGAGGACGCTATCGGAACTTGGGTAGAAGGTAGCAAAGCATTAGGTCTTCCAATACCAGAACCCAACGTACTTCTAGCTGATGCATTATAGCCCTATAGAGACGGCTATCACATTTTTCGCACTAGAAAATGCTGGTAGCCATCACCTTCGCCTTCCTCAACTATCGTAAAAGATGCCTGTCCTATCCACGTTCTCACCTGCTCCAATTGTGGATAATAGTGATAGTAGCCTTCATGAGCGTACTCACCTTCAACGACAGGTAGCCCTTGTTTCGTTGACTCATTATATGAATGCCTTAACTCATCATCTTCGATAAGCTCGACGGTGGAATACAAGTGTCCATTATTCTTCAAAGCGCGATGGAAATTATTGAGGACAAAAGACCAGTCTTCGGGCGCAACGAACTCCATTGCATCCATACAGATGACACCATCAAAAGCGTCAGTGAAATCTATCTCCTGTAAGCTCACCTTTTTCGTTTCTACATTGGGGAATTTGCTTTGCGCTTGCAACAACATTTGCTGGGGTTGGTCTGTTCCGACAACGACTCGACCACTTTCCAGAATCAAAGGCCAATACTTTCCAGTGCCACATGCTGCATCCAGAATAGTGCATGCAGGTGGGCAGAGCGCAAGAAAACGCTGTAGAAATGACTTATGAGAGGCATTAATATGGCCCCAGTTTTTATCATAACTACTCGCGTGAAGAGTATCATACCGATATTCTGACAGGCGTTGCTTTTCTCTAAGCCAGGATGACCTGTTCATAGAATATGCTCCTTATACCGTGTGTGTTTCTAACAGATACCCTATAATCGTAAGGTGTTAAATTGTGTGACTAATAGCATTGAAGAATACCATGAACACGCTCAAATTTACATGCTAACAAATCGTCTTCGTGAATCCAGAAATAGAGTCTGCCATTATCTCCCCAGTCACGCTTGATGTTGTCATCAGAGTCTATCTGAAGGAGTAATGTCCATGCCTCAGCAGCTTTTATTATCGTTTCGGGGGCGGAATATCGAGGAATTAGCTTCTCAAAGTCAAATTGGCACTCGATTTGCATATCATTTTGTATGGCGTCGGGATGTCCAAGAAGACGATGAATAGAAGGCATTGTAATTTCATCGTAAAGTTTTTCAACATCTTCCAGTAGCTTAAAATAAGGCGTGTTTACATCCATATGACGCAGAGGTATTGAGTCAAAAGGGGGAATAGTTAGTTCGGTGGAGAACTCGACTGTGCAAGACGATGTAATATACACTTCTTCGTGAGAAGTCTTTGATGATAATACTGGTAATACAGCAACCCGTCGTAGTTGCGATATATCACCATCATAAAACAAAACCTTCCAAAAAAATTTCTGCTCATTCCACATCTTAAAATACAAATCAATATCGAAAAAGAAATATAATATACCATATGTAGGCAAAATATGCTCTGTAGCATAAGGTGCGACCTCCGAAAGAGCAATTTGTGCTATAAATTCTAGTGGCGTTTCATTCCATGTAGGCCACTTCCAACCAATAGGCAAATCAGGGACTCCGCCTATCTTTGAAGCACCTATACGAATGTCTTCATCTTTTAACGAGAAGGTTTTCATTCGTATAGATGGTTTGATAGCATCTACGATGGAATGCATGAGATGTGGCATATAGTAGCTATCAACAAGTTGAATAATTTTATCTTTTTGTTCATCAATATTCATCATTATGTACCTTTTCTACAATTTCGCAACTTTTCAAGCACCTCGGCCCACTCCAATAGCCAGCCACTATAATGTTCTTTTACGCGCTCAATAGTCGGTTGTCCCTCAAGATAATAATAAACGGGTGGGTCGTCTCCTTCGGAGAGACGAAAATAGGCAAATTGATAACCTTGATGCATGAAGAATACAAATGCATCAGGCGGAAATGGTTCGGGAAATCCGTTTTCTTCCAGTAAGTCTACTGCACCTTCTTGAATAGTAGTCAAATCATAGTATAGACGCTCCGAGCCTTGCAAAAACCCACCATCATTATGTCCCATCCATAGCAAAAATTCCTTGTAAGCCATTGGCAGTAAGCCATGTATCCATCCTTCTAGCTTATCAATTTCAGATGGTGTACATGGGCGACACTGAAATGTATTTATAAGCTTCAGTTCCTTCACTTTTGCTTTCACGTTATCAAGATACACGATTTTGCTCACCATCCTTCCGCATTGCTCACTCCAGATTCCGCACATCCTTCACCAGCAATGGTATCAGCACACTGAGCAGATTAAGAGTGCCGAACACGACGAAGACTATTGCCGGACCTATGCGGTCGGTCAGCACACCACCGATGAACTCACCAATGGGAATCATGGCAAACGAACCAAGCGTATCGAGGCTAATCACACGCCCTAACTTGTCGCTTGGAATGATTTCTTGCAGCACAGTGAAGAAGATGGTGTTAAAGAAGGAGAGGCCAAAGCCGATGAGTACACTGGCGAGTGGCGCAATAAAAGGTGCAGCAGAGCGCGGAAATGGTAAGCCCAGAATGAGTATGCCAAGACATGTCACCACCATCGAAAGATACGATAACAGGCCACGCTTTCTCAAACGTGTCGCCTGTCCAACCAGCAACAGACCTAACATCGAGCCTATTGCGCTCGTCGCCTCAATAAGTCCGAGTAACCATGCTCCCTGCCCATAGGTATCATGTACGAGCTTCGGCATGGCTACGGCGAGCGTTGCCATAAAGCCGATGTTGCCGAAGGACGCGCTTACCGTTGTGACCCACAGCCAGCGCGATTGACGCAATGCCACAAAACCCTCTTTGACATCGCTCACCACACCACGAAAGCCTCGCCGCTCCACAGTCTGCTCAAGTTGTGCTTCCCCATCAACGGCAATGGACTCCTGCTCCTGTACCTCAAGCGCGGCATTCCTATTCATGTGTCGCTCCGGTATTTTGACGGACAGGAGCAATGCTACTGAGATAAAAAAGCTTATGGCGTTGACAAAAAATGCACCCATTGGCGTAATCAGTGCAATTAACCCGGCCCCAAGAACGGGACCAAAGAGTTGCGCCAGTGTATTACCGAACGAACCAAGTGCATTTGCTGAGGTAAGATCATCTTTCTCGACGAGATCGGGTGTAATAGCGTTCACTGCTGGATTGAAAAAACCATCGACAATGCCGAAGATAAATGCCTCTACGATCAGTTGCCAGAACTGCAACAATCCCATAAAGCCTAGAACGCTGACCAGTAGCACAATCACACCACGTCCACCATCTGACCACAGTATAATCAGGCGGCGCGGAAAGCGGTCAGCCGCGACGCCACCAATCAGGACAAACACCAGACGTGGAATCATCGCCGCAATCAATACTGTTCCCATTGCAAGGCCAGAATGCGTCATCAACAGCACCTGCCATGCCAGCGCAATCGTGAAGATGCCATCACCCAGATTCGAGATTGTCTGCCCTATCCATATTATCGCGTAAGGGCGTGAGCGCAAGGCACGCGCAAATTTCAAGCGTTTTTCGAGAACCATCATCATGATGTAGTACGCCCTTCCATGACAGAGGAATCACATTGTGTTTATAGCATCGTTTAACCTCGTCTAGTATACGCGAAAACGTCGAACATTTGTAGGGGTTATAAGGATGAACGGTGGAAAAAGAATTGGAACATGCGTGATGTGATTTGCATGGTGTAGCGATGAACGGTGACAAATGGGTATGAACATGGGTGGTATTGCTCCAGGGTGTGATAGAATCAGACCCCTACACTGTGGTCATGAGCGT
The DNA here is from genome assembly GCA_036788655.1 of Ktedonobacteraceae bacterium. Lineage (GTDB taxonomy): Bacteria > Chloroflexota > Ktedonobacteria > Ktedonobacterales > Ktedonobacteraceae > JBBQVS01. The sequence goes on along the minus strand of DAIQNC010000248.1, from coordinate 8 downwards.
TTCTTCAT
>DAIQNC010000247.1:0-6157 GCA_036788655.1 Ktedonobacteraceae bacterium | reverse complement strand
TGACTTTCCGCATGTGCTTACGCTTGTTCATATCCTCACACTCGGCTGGCTTACCATGTCGTTTATGGGCGCATCGTTGCAACTTGTGCCTGTCATTATTGCGTCACCGTTGCGAGCAACGCGCTTCCTGCGCTGGCAGTATCCTCTCTATACAGGAGGCGTGCTTCTCCTGCTGAGTGGTTTCTGGGAGATGCTGCCCTGGCTGATGATTGTAGGGGGAACGCTTGTTGTGCTGTCCGTGTTGCACTACATTTGCGTACTTGCAATCACCTTTGTACATGCCAGTTCGCGCCCCTTAACCGTTCGCTATTTGCTTGCTTCGCTCGCCTACCTGAGTATTGTCGTGAGCCTCGGTCTGACGGCTGCGCTGAACTTCCAGTATGGCTTTCTCGGCGTCGGTACGGATCGTCTGTTACTAACACATATCACGCTGGGAGTAGTGGGCTGGCTGACGTGTACGCTGATAGGAGTCTCCTATACGCTCGCACGTATGTTTGCCCTGGCACATGGACATACTGATCGCACAGGGCGTCTCATCTTCTGGTTGCTCAATGGTGGAGTATGGCTGCTAGCACTCGGCTTTAGTTTTGACTGGCAATTCTTGATTATTATGGGTGGTCTTGCATTGATAGCGGCGGTATGGCTGTTCGGGTACGATTACTGGTGTTTGCTACGTGTGCGTCATCGCAAAGTGCTTGATGTCACACAATATCACGCTCTAGCGTCGGTAGTCTATCTGGTACTCGTCGTTCCACTTGGTATTGTGGCTGTTGTTTTCGGTTTGGGCCAACCAGATATGCTTGTTGCGTTGGCACTGGCGGCGCTGGTGGGATGGCTGGGACAGAGCATTATCGGCTATCTTTATAAGATCGTTCCTTTCTTGATATGGCATGATCGTTACGGGCCGCTGGTTGGACGACAAAAAGTGCCGTTAATGCGAGACATGGTACATGCGCGTTGGGCGTGGGCTGCTTTCTGGTTGCTGAACATCGGACTGGTCGCGGTGATGGTGTTCTCGCTTCTGAATGCTTTGCTCTGGATAATACAGATAGCCTGTGTGATACTGGCAGGTAGTTTATTGCTCGTGATGCTTACCGTGTTCGGTGTCGTAACGCATCTCAAACAGACGGACTGAAACTCCGAGGTAGGGACAGATGTATCCTGTCCGCACGTGGGATAACCTGTGATGTGCGGACAGGATACATCTGTCCCTACCTCGGAGTTATGGTTTATCATCAGCTTCCTGTTTTTAGATGCCAAGCTGTTTGCGTCCCTCCGGCGTCATCATGTTTGGACTCCATGGCGGCGTCCAGACGAGCCGAAGCTCTCCATCCGTAAGGCCGGGGATATCTGATAATACAGTCCCCACACCTTCGGCAATCGATTCATGCATTGGACAGCCTGGTGTAGTCAGCGTCATGGTGAGAGTCACATACCCTTCATTGGTAATGGCAACATTATAGACCAGCCCCAGGTCTATGATGTTTATCCCCAGTTCCGGGTCGTATACCTCATGAAGTGCTTCATACACACGCTGACGTGTAGCCTCGATATCTGCTGTTTGTAACATCGCCCGTTTCCTCTTTCTTTAAGCCTCGAGAAAGTTTTCCTGTGGCAGAATAGACAGAAATAGCATACACAAGTAGGAAGAGGAAAACAGCGATATTAGTCACAGCATGATAACCCACTATAGCTCATACTATGTATGTATCTTACCAGAGATATAAGAAATTTTTGTGTGAAGTAATTACAAGATAAGGAGCTTTACTCGTATGACTGAGATAACCATTATTACGCTGGATGTCCGTGATATGGCACCACGTGAGCGGCATTCTTTGATTTTTGAGCATTTGGATGCGCTACAGGTGGGAGAGATATTGCGTCTAGTGAATGACCATGACCCCAAACCATTGCGCTATCAACTCATGGCTGAAAAACCGGATATGTTTACCTGGGAGCCGGAAGAGCAAGGACCGGAGCGTTGGGTGATACATATTCGCAAAACGGCTTCTGAATAGCTGTTCATGTATAACAGCTATGTAAGGGCGTTCTTCTATAATGCTCTTATAGTAAGGAATAACTATCCATGAATCAGTCATCGGAAAGTGCTGTAGCGCAGACTGAGGCCGAGCAAGAGAAGCTTCGTCTCTTTGATCTCCACTTACTCGCATCCTTTCGCAATGAAGGGCCATCTGTTCATATCGTATCAGATGAACCCGGTACACGTCTGGTGCTTCTCTCGCTTAAAGCAGGTCAGCACCTCAAGGAGCATCAAACGAAGAGTGTATTATTCGTACAGGCGATACAGGGGCGTGCAACCTTTAGCGTATCGGGAAAGAGCGTTGAACTTGAGGCAGGGAAAATTGTGCGCGTTGACGCAGCTTTACCGCATCAAGTGACTGCACTCACTGATGCAGTGCTGTTGCTGACTATGACACCGAGTCCAGCAACAATTCAGAAGGATGGGTGTGCCTCTTCACAGCCTTACTCGCATCTCTAGTATCTAATAGAACAAGGAGAGAATTGACAAAATGGCGTATGTCATTACGCAGCCGTGTATAGGCGTCAAAGATGCATCCTGCGTCGATGTTTGCCCTGTTGATTGTATTCATCCTGCCCCATCCGAGCCGGGATTCGACACAGCAGAGCAACTCTACATCAACCCCGACGAGTGCATCGACTGTGGAGCATGTGAACCAGCATGTCCTGTTACAGCCATTTTCGAGGAGTCCGCAGTTCCACAAGAGTGGAAAAGCTATATCAAACTCAATGCGGACTTTTTCAAAGGGGAAGTATAAACGTCAGTCGCTGCATAGTTATATGAAGTTGAGAACCGGGGCAGGGATAGATGTATCACGTTGAAGATTATCCCACGTGCGGACGTGATACATCTATCCCTGCCCCGGTCTCCTGTAATGCTGATATCATCTTTTTCCTTCTTTACCTCAGAAGGAAAGAATATAGTAGCATTCTCAGTGGTATGATATCACGATGGAGATATTGCTGAGGAATATTTTGCTGTATTGAAAAGAGATGATGATGAAAGTATTGAACTGGTCTCAGGTACACAACTGGCGTCTGGCACAACACGGCCTCTATCCGCGTATGAACGCGCACGATTTTATGCAAGCGGTGATGCGCACTGGTGGCATTCAGGCACAGGTGATGTCGGCTGCTGAACTCGCGTTGTGTACCCGTGTGGAAGGACTTTCCGCGCAAGATGTCAGAAACGCTCTCTGGCTGGAGCATACGCTGGTGAAGACATGGGCGATGCGTGGCACGTTACACGTACTTTCTGCAAAAGAACTTCCTCTGTATGTAGCGGCGCGGAACTGGCAGCTTGATGCAAGCTGGTCGAATTATTTTGCTGAGTTCGGCCTTTCAAAAGAGCAACAGGACGCCTATCTCTCTGCTATTCCGTATGTTTTGGAACAGGGAGCAATGACTCGTTCGCAACTTGCTGACGCTGTTGCGAAGCACATGGGTGTTGCTCGTGTGCGCGACTTCATCCTTTCTTCGAGTTGGGGGTCTCCCTTGAAACCATCCGCATATCGGGGGGAACTCTCTTTTGGGCCAGGGCAGGGTCAAAGTGTCACATTTATGAATCCTAAAGCATGGATTGGAGAATGGCAACTCATCGAGCCAGAGCAGGCACTGCAAGAAATGGCTCGTCGGTATCTGCGAGCGTATGGTCCGGCGAATGCGGACAATTTTGCTTTCTGGTGGGGGTGTGGCAAAACCCAGGCCAGAAAAATTTTCCAATCGCTAAAAGAAGAGTTGGAAGAGGTCGAGGTCGAGGGCTGGCGAGCCTTTGCTCTACGTGAGACACTTCCGCTCATACAAAGCGTTGAACCGGTAGAGCAAGTTCACCTGCTTCCCCTGTTTGATACCTATACGATTGGTTCGCCGCGTGATTGCGAACCCCTGCTGGCACAAGTTCATAAGCGCAAGGTCTTCAATCTTCAAGGGTGGACGTTTGCCGTCGTGCTGGTCAATGGCTCTATTCAAGGCGTCTGGCAATCGACAGCACAGCGCAAGCAAATCGTTATCAAGGTTCAACCCTTCTCTTTATTCACTCCAGAGATTCGCAAAGGAGTTGAAGCCGAAGCCGAGAGGCTCAGTGACTTCTATAAAACGAAGGTTGTGTTGGAATACGAAAATTCACCTGCGGTCATCGTGTAGGGGTCATAATTCATTACACCCTGGTAGCCCATGCACAAACGATCATCGTGGAGGGGTCATAATTCACTACACCCCCGTACCCGTTCAATAGCTGCAATCGTTGAACGGGTACGGGGGTGTTGGGTATGGGGGTGCCGGATACGGGGGTGTAATGAATTATGACCCCTACAGAAAAAACAAGTTGACGCGCTTCCCTTCCGGTGCTACAATATATCCTAGCAAATAAGTCGGAATAAGCGAATGAAGGCACGGGTTTTCGATACGATTGAGACCTGATGAGTTGAGTAAAGTAGGGTAGAACCAGGGCGATTCATGACGAGAGGAGCGACCATGATGTTACGAGTATCTACAAAAGGTGAATATGGTGTGCGAATTATGGTTGACCTTGCCCGTCACTACGGTGGTCGTCCGCGTTCTCTGACGGACATTTCACAGGCGGAGTCGTTACCGCTCGCGTACCTTGAGCAGTTGGTGAAGCTGCTACGCGAGGCGGAGCCATCGCTTGTGATGAGTACACGTGGAGCGCATGGTGGCTACAAACTCAGTCGTCCACCGGAGCAGATTACGATGGGCGAGATTGTGCGTGTTCTCGAAGGGCCAATCGCGCCGATGATTTGCGCTACTGAGGGCGAGATGTCGCAGATATGCAATTTCCTCGACTCGTGCCGTACCAAATATCTCTGGGCGAAGCTGCGTGATGCGGTAGCTCACACGCTCGATATGATGACGCTCGCCGATTTAGTTGCTGAGTCATCTGGCGAGAGTGAAGTTATCGACCCGACACGCTTTGTTGCGCTTTCGGACATTCATGTCAGTCCGCTTGTGAAAGGCTACTATATTCCAGAGGGTAGCGAACCGCAGGTTCGTCCTCTCCCATAAATACTGTAGGGCGGCGATGATGAACGTTTTCCCATGTAGTGCGACGCAGACAGCCGTGATACATCACGGCACTACATGGGAAAACGCGATGATGAAAATTCGTTATCGTACATGCCCACTGGCATTATCTAGCGATTATCAATAGGTGCGAGCGATAAATCGCCGCCCTACGAAGGAAGGTACTTTTAGAATGGGTTCAGAACTTGTCATTAAGAATTTACATGCAAATATCGAGGGCAAGCCGATTCTGCGCGGCGTCGATTTGACGGTTAAGCAGGGCGAGATTCACGCTCTGATGGGGCCGAACGGTTCCGGCAAAAGCACACTGGCGAACGTGATTATGGGCAATCCCAAATATGAAGTGACCGATGGCGAAATCTGGTTCAAGGGCGAGAATATCCTTGAGTATTCGCCAGACCGCCGCGCTCGTATGCGCCTCTTCCTGGCATTCCAGTATCCCATGTCTATCCCTGGCGTCAGCGTGGCAAACTTTCTGCGCCGCTCATTAGAGGCCGTGCGCGAAGGCAACAAGCCACTTGAAGAGGGCGAGAATCCAACGGGTAAGGCCACGAAGCGTAAGAGCGTTCCACCTTCGGAGTTCCGCAAGCTGCTCCAGGCAAAGATGAAGCTGCTCAAGGTAGATAACAGTTTTATCAACCGTTCGATCAACGACGGCTTCTCTGGTGGTGAGAAGAAACGCGCCGAAATTCTCCAGATGGCGTTGTTGGAGCCAGAGATTGCGCTGATGGACGAGACGGACTCTGGCCTGGACATCGACGCACTGCGTATTGTTTCTGAGAGCGTCAATGCACTCACTGGCCCAGACCTGGGTATTCTGCTCATCACGCACTATCAGCGCATGTTGAACTACATCACACCTGACTTTGTACATGTGATGTTCAATGGACGCATCATCAAGTCCGGTGGCAAGGAACTGGCTCTGGAACTTGAAGAGAAGGGCTACGAGTGGCTCACAGGCTCTGCGGAAGCTAACAATGAGAACGCAACCGAGGTGACAGCAGATGCTTAATACACCAGCAATAGGTCTCTCACGCGCCGCAGTCGAGGAACTGTCGCGCCAGAAGGGAGAGCCTGA
>DAIQNC010000246.1:0-6158 GCA_036788655.1 Ktedonobacteraceae bacterium | reverse complement strand
TTAGGAAAGCCCGGTTGTGAAGGGGTTGTGTGTGCCGCTTCGCTTGCTATGTTGTTGCGAGCGGGTGTCGCCTGTGGCATGACTCGTGCTGCGCTTGACTATGCAAGAGACTACGCGAAAGATAGAATCGCCTTCGGACGCCCTATCGCATCGTATCAAGGGATTGCCTTTATCGTCGCGGAGATGGCGATGAAGCTGGACGGGGTGCGTCTGCTGCTCTGGAATGCCGCGACGCTCTGGGATCGTGGAACTGACTCGCACACGTTGGTACGTGAAGTCGAAGCTGCTCAGTATCAGGCTCTCAAGCTGGCGAAGTCGGCAACGATAGATGCGATTCAGGTACTTGGTGGTGCTGGTTATCTACAAGACCATCCTGTAGAGATGTGGGCGCGGGATGCCGCCGCAATGGACTAGACCAGGAGAGAGAACAACGATGCTCAATTTCACACTTAGCAAAGCGCAAGAGGCATTTCGAGACTATGCCCATCAGGTTGCCGTCGAGGAGATGCGTCCCATCTCGCTGGAATGTGACCGTACCGAGAAGATACCGGAGTCGTTTTTCTGGAACATGCAGAAACGCTTCTGGGCAGGTTCGTCCGGTCAGGCACGTCGTCAGGAGATGGAAGGAGACGAGCGGCAGGATAACATCTTGTCGGTGCTTTCGCAGGAAGAGATGTCGTGGGGTGATGCTGGCCTCTCGACAGCAATTCCTGGCCCCGGACTTGCCGCGCCACCCATTATGTCACAGGGAACGCCAGAGCAACAGATGCGTTTTCTCGCGCCCTATATGGATGGGCAACTCCACTGGGGTGCGTTAGCCTTGACCGAACCTGCTATTGGCTCAGACGTATCGGGTATTTCGACAACCGCCGTTCTCGATGGGGACGAGTGGGTGTTGAACGGTCACAAGCACTACATCACAAACGGAGCGCGTGCTGACCTCATCATCACTTTCGCTACGATTGATAAAAGTCTGGGGCGTGAAGGTATTCGACCTTTCGTGGTGCAGAAGGGAACACCCGGCTTTAGCGTCGGACGTATCGAAGAGAAGATGGGGTTGCGTGCCTCGCAGACCGCAGAACTCATCTATGAGAATGTACGTGTTCCACAGGAAAATCTGCTGGCAGGGCGTGTGCGTGAGCAGAGCAAGAAGGCAGGTTTCAAGGCGGCGATGGGAACGCTCGACGCAACTCGTCCGATGGTCGGTGCGCTCGCCGTTGGCCTTGCACGTGCATCCTATGAGACGACGCAAGCATGGGTCAAAGAGGAACTCCCGAAAGGCTATCCGGCACATAAACGGCGCGACATCGAAGAGGAACTCAAGGAACTTGGACAGGAGCTACAGATGGCGCGTCTCCTCGTCTGGAGAGCCTCGTGGATGGCGGACAAGCGCATCCCCAACTCGAAAGAGGCGTCGATGTGCAAAGCCTACGCCGGTATGACGGTCATGAAGATAACGGCGGCAGGTGTGCGTATCTCTGCTGTCGGCGAAAATTCTGAGCGCAAGCAATTCCTCAACAAATGGTTCCGCGACTCCAAGATTTTCGATATCTTCGAGGGGACAGCACAAATACAGCGACTTGTGATTGCACGTCGCCTCTTCCCAGAAGTGAATATTCCATAATCCTATCTGTTGCGTGATGATGATGAACTATGATGAATTAAGCTGGATGCCGAGGTAGGGACAGATTCATCACGTCTGTGCTATCAGATCAGCCATCCTTGCACGGACGTGATGAATCTGTCCCTACACGCTTGCCGAATTTTCATCGTGGTGTGGTAATATCTGTATGGCGGTAGCAGTTATTTCTGTGTCAATTTTGTGATACGAATGAGCTTCTGAACTGCTGCATCGCTTGCGCTATCTTCTGGCTCCTGTATCTCTTCCAGACCGAGGTTCTGTTCCTCCAACTCATGGTCGAGCAGAATTGCCATACGTGTTTCGCGCTTGCCCGGACGTTTGCGCTCCAGTGCCTCGCGCTTGAAACCATCGTATTTCGTGCGCTTATCGCGTAGCTTTCCTCTCATGCGCTCACCTCCTCTCCGTTGAGGTTGGTGAAGGTTTGTTGCATAGTAACCTCATGAAAGACAACATAGTAGTGTCATATGGTTGTGTTACTTTTCGTTATGGTTCCAATGGTTGAGTCGAATTGCCTGAACAATGTACCCTCACTGAATATGTTGGGCTTGCTTCACGTTCCGTAGAGGACGCGAAGTGTGAAAATGGTATTGAGGAATGGACATGGGGAGAACGGATGGAAGGCGAACAGGAACGCTCGAAGCATGTTCTATGAACGTCCTGATAGCAACAGCTTTCAGCATACAACAACTCTCAACTAAACTCCCGTGTTGCTTACACGAAAAAGGCGAGTTCCGTTCTCTTTCGTACAATATGAATGTTGTAGGGTATGAAAACATACCATGAATGTACATGTTTGCTTCATAGAACTCACCTCCTTTGCCTTAATTCAATCGTATCATCTGGTATCATAAAGACGCGCCGTCTTTGTACTGAGTGTACTTAGCCACGCTCAAAAAGTCAAGTATCTTGCAGGGCAATATTGCTCTGTTCGATGCTTTTTGTTACACTGTTGAGGCTATGAATATCAGAGGAGAGAACAATGCAGACGACACAATCCAAAAATGCTATCTTGTACATGAAAAGCATCTCTAGCCCGATAGGAGATTGTACCGTGCTTGCGACTGATGAAGGCATTTGTTGGGTAAGCACACCCGGAGCGGATAGGACAAACGGGCTACTCTGGGTAAAACGGCACATGTATCTTGAGCAAGTTAGCGATAGCCAGGACATCCCTATTTCATTGCAATGCGCTACTGATGAACTGAATCGCTATTTCGCAGGTGAGCATGTAAGCTTTTCCTGTCCCCTCGATATGCACGGAACGCCATTCCAGATTGCTGTGTGGAAGGCGTTGCTGACTATTCCATATGGAGAGACGCGCAGCTATGGTGAGTTGGCGAATACGCTTGGTCGTCCAAACGCATCACGCGCCGTAGGAGCTGCGAACGGTGCGAACCCGATTGCTATCATCGTTCCCTGTCATCGTGTCATCGGTAGCAACGGTTCGTTGACTGGTTATGGTGGGGGATTAGCTGCGAAGGAGTGGCTGTTGAAGTTGGAGAACGTAAAATTATAATTTTTGAGAGTTTTGACATGGAGAGAGCAATCATGAAATGTATTATCTGTAAGATTGGTGAAACTGCCCCACAGCATACCACAGTTACGTTTCAACGTCAGAATACTTCTATCATCATAAAAAACGTTCCTGCTGAAGTCTGCATGAATTGCGGAGAGCAATATGTAGATTCAGAGACAGGTGAACGGCTATCCGAGATTGCAGATGAAGCATTGAAGGATACAGTAAAAATAAAAGGCGAAGCTGTTACGGTGCAACATTATCAGGCCGCTTAATGAGAAGAGGCTATGCATTACAAATAGTACATGCATAGCCTCTTCTCATTAAATGTGAGATTATCGGTGGTAGTTTCCTGCCTGTGTCAGGAAGATACGGAAAATTCCCCACACAATCAAGGCCACCAGCCCCATCTCTATCAGAATCATGACGATCCAGACCCATGTAACGTTGAGGTGAAAGATGGCTTTGCCAGGGTCGAGCGAGGTGGAAAGCAAAGGGATAAGGATAATTAAAGGAATAGCCACAAGTGCCAGCCCAAAGAGGATGACGACAACGGGGAGTATGATGCGCCACAGTCCATTATCACGAAGATTTTCTGTCTTCGCCGTACCATACGCTTGTCGATGTTCGTTGGTTTTTGCTACTGGTATGGCATTTGCGCCGCCAACGCGGTCTGCCGCTGCAATCGCCTGTTCTAATGATTCGCCCTTCGGCTCCGGCACTGCATTCTGGCGTACTTGAGGGGTTTCCATTGATTGCGCCGATGCACTTGAACGAGAAGTTTTGTCTTCCATAGAAACACTCCTGAGAAACAAGAATAATATCTGCTTCTCAGTATATCATACCGCACCCGTGAAAGAGTATCTCGCCTTGCTTCGATGCCTCCTGATGAGATGAGAGACTAGAGATGCTCGTCGATAAATTCGTTAATGCGCTTACGCAGTGCAATCATAACGGCGGGCAGGATAATTGCACCAACAATCCATTTTGCCATTGTCTTCTTCATCGTTGTACCCTTTCCAGATAAAGGACATTGTTTCCAGTATATAACTCTTTTTATACGTCTGTCCTGGAAGACTAGTTGCAGCAAATCCATATACTCATGCATAAAATGCTTGACATTTCCCTGCCACTGATGCTATAGTTGCACATGTCAGCACTGAGGGCGTTTAGCTCAGCGGGAGAGCGCTTCGTTCACACCGAAGAGGCCACTGGTTCGATCCCAGTAACGCCCATTATCCCTGCGGTGCTACAAGTCTTATCTCATTTCCCTCTATCCATTCTTTATCAGCGCACATGTGTAGTTTGCTCGCTCTCGTCTTTTATCGCCTCCTGTAGCAGATGTTCGTGCTGTCTACGTTCTTTTCGTCCCCACATGTAGAAAAGTGCCGCCAGCAAGATGATGATGCCAAGTACAACAAGTTGCGTCGTTTCATACGTCAAGCGCGAGACACCTGCGCTGCGAATGACATCGCCTGTCGGAAAGAGCAGAAAGTAGCTCATAATAACGGTGTAAAATATAGAGAGAAGCGTCACAATCCATGCTCCCACAAGACCACCCGGAACACGATAAAGGCACAGACGTGATAAATCACGTCACAACATGGTATTGCTTCCATCAAGAACACGTTGCTTTGATGCGAGATGTGAACTGAGTAGCCCATATCACGAAGAATATGTATCTTTCTTGCCCTGTTATTCGTATAGTCATTCAATGGGACATATTGAATAACGGACATACGACAAGACTATGGTAGGTAACTTTCAATCGCAAAAACAGCACCTCTTACAGGAACTATTGCGCTCAGGAGTGCATGACAGGCGTGTTCTTGGCGCACTTGAACGTGTGCCACGTGAGCAATTTGTCGATAGAATATATATGAATCAGGCGTATGATAACGTGGCCTTACCAATACAGATGGAGCAGACTATCTCGCAACCTCTGATGGTTGCGGTGATGACACAGGCGTTGCAACTTATGGGGAATGAGTGCGTGTTAGAGATAGGAACGGGTTCGGGCTATCAAACTGCTATCCTATCGCAACTTGCGAATCATGTCTACAGCATCGAGCGACATCCGCAACTGCTATGGCAAGCAGCTCAACGTCTTCATGCTCTGAATGTTGAGAATGTATCGCTGTATGTGAGCGATGGTTCAGCAGGTTGGCCTGAACAAGCACCATATGACCGTATTATCGTCACGGCGGCGTCGTCGGAGATACCAGAGCCATTGCTGGCTCAACTTGCGCCCCGTGGCATAATGATTATCCCCGTTGGTGAACCGCGTCGTCAGGAGTTGCTACGAGTGCAAAACACGTTCTTTGGGCCTCGAACGACGATGCTTGGTGGATGTGTTTTTGTACCTCTGGTGCATGATGTCGAACTGAGCAAGGGAGATGAGATGAAGGGGAGCCGCGAGCAGAGCTAATTGCATAATAACCGATAAATGACGTATAATTAGGAAGAGTAGTCATCGCAAGTGCGTTGGAGTGTGAGGAGACCTATATATGGCAGGTACTGTGATGAGTGAACATAGTGTACACTTGTTGAATCCAATTGGCATCATCGTTTTTCTGGTTCTCTGGATTGCTTTCTCCCGATGCGCTCATCTGCTTCTCATGCTCCTTCGCCACGAACGTCTGCTTGGTTGGGCTATTGGGCCTCTGGGAATAACGCTACTCACTCTGCATGAACCATCGCTCTTCATTATATGGCTCAATGTCTTGATTCCTGCTTTCGTGTCTGGTATCGCCGTCTATATTGGCCTCTTTACGACCATCTCTCCACTTATTCTTCCCCATCGTCTCTTGATAGAGGCCGGATGTATTATCGTGGGAATACTGCTCACCAGTACGGGCGATATTCTCTCGGCCATATGGGACACGCGCTTTCCACTGTGGGGAGAAGTGCGTATCCTGCGAACAATTCACCTTTTACGCGCAACCTGGGCCAGAATACACTTTACACCCTTCGGTCTGTCCTACCTGAGCAATCAGTTTG
>DAIQNC010000245.1:0-6194 GCA_036788655.1 Ktedonobacteraceae bacterium | reverse complement strand
AATGATAACATGCATCTCCAATGGTGACAAACTATTGTGGGCATTTGTGGCGAGATTTATGCTTACGACGCACGTAGCAGCGAGAGGACATGCTCACGATGCGCGACTACCTGTGCATCATCGGGAGCAAGTGTGAGAGCAGCATCATAGGCTACGAGAGCCTCGTTATAGTCTTCGAGGAAGGTGAGGACATCGGCGCGATTGGCGTGAAAGATTGGCTCGTCGTCACGAAGCGCGATGGCTTGATTGTATGCAGCGAGCGCACGTTGATAGCGACCCAGACGATAGAGTGTGTTACCCATGCTGTTGTGCGCGTAGGCATCGCTGGCGTCGAGCGAGACACAATGTTCATAAGCACGTAAGGCTTCTTCGTGTCGATTGAGATGCCCAAGCACAATGCCTCTGTTATAGTGAAAAATTGGCACGTCGGCGTCCAGACGTATCGCTCGCTGATAGGCACTCAGAGCCTGCTCATAACGAGAAAGCTTATAGAGCGCATTGCCTTTGGCATTGCACGTCCAGGCGTCGGCAGGGCCATATTCCAAAGCATGAACATAGGCGATGAGGGCCGCTTCATAGCGTCCGAGAGCCAGCAATGTATCGCCGTAGCCGCGATGGGAACGATAGCAACCGGGGACAAGGCGGAGAGCCTGTTCATAAGCGGCGAGAGCATCTTCGTAATAGGCAAGCGTATAGAAAATATGAGCCTGTTCACGCCATGCGGCCTGATATCGCTTATCAGCGTGTGTCGCATCTTGATACGCTTGTAATGCCTCGTTCGGCTGTTGCAATTGCTCAAGCACCTGACCACGCCCATAATGTGCAGGAGCATAGCGCGGTGACAGGTCAAGGGCTGCGCGAAATGTTCGCAAGGCAGCGTCATAGCGATTGAGGCGATGTAGGGCATAGCCAACGTTTGTTAGCACAACAGGGTCAGATGGGTCGAGGCGTTGCGCGTTCTCGAAGGCGTCGAGGGCCGCTTCATTCTGCTTTGTGACAAATAATGCATACCCCATGCCGTTATACGCAGCAACCTGTGTCGGATCGAGTTGCACAACGCGCTCGTACACGGCTAGTGCGGCCTCTGGCTGCTTGAGCTTCCAGAGCGTGAAGCCTTTGCCAAGAAGGGCAGGAATAAAATTCTCATCGAAACAAAGGGCATAATTGTAGGCAAGCAAGGCATCTTGATAACGTCTGAGTTTGTAGAGTGTATTTCCTTTTCCGGTACTGGCAAGCATCACATGCATATTCTGCTCAATCGCTTGTTCAAACGCAACAAGAGCCGCCTCAAAACGCCGATGCCTGTAGTGCTGATTTCCCTCGTCGAGCCATTGCTTATCCTGTCTCTCCATTTCATCAAACGGATCTGGCAAATCAGATGTTACAGGGTCGAGAGGGCGTGGCGTATCAGGGACATCAGAAACAATGGCGCGTATCTTCGCGCTATCATCAGAAGAGAAATTATCTATGAGCATGTTCGCGCTCCACTAGCCCTTTATCATAAAGAAAAGAAAATATATCGAAATATACCAATGATTACATATGTAGCATAACATAGCGGGTGAACGACGACAAGATGTAGGGGCGTTATTCTATAACGCCCTGCTTTCTTAATCCACAAATGTCTACGTCATATTTGAATATTGTGGAATTAAACCAGGGCGTTATAGAATAACGCCCCTACAATGTCGTTGTATGGAAAACCAGGGCATTATAGAATAATGCCCCTACGAATTATTCGGCAGAGGTGTGGGAAAGCGTTTTCGATTCGGCAACCCATTCCTGAACCTGAGCCAGTGTGGGAGCATGATGGGCAATTTTCTTGCTATTGTGAATCTCAACCAGCGCGGTATGTAGATGTTCCGCGCTACGATGCTGAAGTTCTTTGCAACTATTGACTCCGGCCTCTTCCAGAAGGTTTGAGAAGTCGCCGCCAACGCCTTTAAGACGCATCAAATCGGCACGATTCGCCAGTTCTTTGAGTGTTGGAGCGGTTGTACCGAGTTTGTGAGCAAGGTCATTTCGTTGCTTCGGCGTTCGTGTATGCTCTAGCAACTGGTCTGTATGCCTGATACCTTCGGATTCTAGCTTCTGCTGGAGTTCTGGTGTGATACCCTTAATTTTGCTGATGGAATCGGTACTCATTGAAATATCTCCTCTCCAAGTTAATCTTTTTTATGAAAGATGTTGCCGAGAATGTTGCCAACGTCGCCTTTGTGCTGCTCTGCCTGTTGCTCCAGTTGTTGCTCCAGATTTTTTAGCACTCCGTCCGCAGCATTCTTCGCCTGTTGAGCGTAGTTCTCGCCGCCGGGAAGCTTCTGAGCAAACTGGTCGATGGCTTCATTCACTTTTTGCTCTGCCATTTGTTCGGCTGGCGCAAGCATCCCGTTATCCGGTTGTCCTTGCTGATTGTTCGGGTTGTTCGGATTTCCTGGGTTTTGCATCTGTCTCACCTGCTTTGCTATCAATCGTTCTGGAATGCGGACTCGATGAGTCGCATTCCAGAACGATTGTGAAGTACATTGCCTGAGAAGCTGGTACTCTACTGGTACAGAATCAGGCGCATGAGCTACTGATTGTTCTGATTGCCCTGATTGCCACCGAACATACCACCGAGCATACCGCCAAGTCCACCTGAGTGTTGCTCTGCTTGCTGCTCCAGATTGTTCAGAATACCACCCGCAGCATCCTTCGCCTGTTGCGTGTACTGAGAACCGCCGGGAATTTTGTTTCCAAATTGGTCAATAGCCTGATCAACCTGATTCTGTGCCTGCTGACGTGCGCTATCGAACATGCCACCCTGCTGCTGATTCTGGCTCTGATTGCCATAACCGCCCTGTTGATTCGGGTCTTGATAGCCACCCTGGTTCCCATAGCCACCGCCCTGTTGGTTCGGGTCTTGATAGCCGCCTTGATTGCCTTGCTGATTTGGATCCTGGTAGCCACCTTGATTCCCATAGCCGCCACCTTGCTGGTTTGGATCCTGGTAGCCACCCTGGTTCCCTTGTTGGTTCGGGTCTTGATAGCCGCCTTGATTCCCATAGCCACCACCCTGCTGATTCGGGTCTTGATAGCCACCTTGATTCCCGTAGCCACCACCCTGGTTTCCATAGCCGCCTTGCTGGTTTTGGTCTTGATAGCCACCCTGCTGATAATCGTTGTTCATGATACGTTATCCTCTCAGTTTGACGATAGTATTTGTGTCTTTGGAACTACTACGTATGACGCACTACATATAAACGCACTACAAAATCAACAATATTCAGATACGAGCAACTCACCACGCAGTATGATGTGGGCAACCATACATCTATTGACAACTCCGTGTCATAGAAACATGGGTCTGCTTGTATCTCTCTCTATACATGTCTGCACTCTTTTCATTCGGGTCTCCATCCATCGAGGTGCTGTAGAGGTGCAATTCATTGCACCTGTGCGCCCGGAGACGACGGGTGCAATTCATTGCACCTCTACATTCCTCCGATGGATAAAGAACCTCCCATTTATGCATCTGCTCAGTACCCACTGAGCCATTAGACGCCATTGTCTGAAAAAAGTCACAGTAGAGATTCCAAGTACGAACTTGACATCTTGTGTACACAAGCGTTCGACAGAACAGGTTGTGTGCAAACTACAAGTCGGTTTACGTCAAAAAGACGTTATTTCCCCTTGTAACAGGTCATTTACCACCTGAGTTGAACCGAAAACGAGATCGCCTTGAAGGTTAAGAACACCTGGAGAGACTCCTATTTGTTCAGAATAGGCTCTCACATGGAATACGTAAAGAGGTACGAAAGAGTGTCAAACGAGTGTCAACTGAACCATAGTTGACGAGTATATGTCTGTTCTTATGTGTGTTACCACGTTAATTATAGCCAATAGAACGCATCTTTTCAAGAGAAAAGCTCATACGAATGAGATGCAAGAAGAATAGGTAGGGACAGGATGAATCTGTCCCTACCTATTCTTCTTGCATCATCGGTGTAAGCACGGACGGACAGGATGAATCTGTCCCTACACTTTCTTAAACGTACATGTGACGGTTCCGAACGCGAGAGTGTCTCCGTCGTTGATGGGAGTGGGTCGCTCTGGTTCGAGACGTTTACCGTTGACACGTGTCGAGTTGGTGCTATCAAGGTCGGTGAGGGTGTAACTGCTCCCGATATGCTCGATGACGGCGTGCATACGAGACGTTGTGTCTGCTCCCTGATACGCACTAAGGTCAACGGCTGGCCTGTCGCCGCCCAGGTCATGGTCATAGCGACCTATCAGCGCACGCTCACCTTTCAACTCTACAGGTGTGCCATCGCTGAAGGTAAGAATACCCCAGACAGCATTAGGGTCGATAGCTGGCTCCGACGAGGCGTGCGATTGCACTGGCTGCGATGATTGCGAACTCTGCGTTTGTTGTGCAGGTTGCTGCGCCGATTGCGATGGTACATAGTATTGCGGTTGCGGACGCGGCTGTACCGAAGGCGTAGATGCCGGAGCCTGTTGCGATGGCGTCATTGTCACCTTCGGCTGCGGTTGCACAGCAGGATTCTGTGTCACAGGTGGCACATACGGTGGAACCTGTGGAACTGGGGGCTTCGGTGGTGCAGGTGGCGTATATGCTTGCTGGTTGATCGTCACCTTAGGCTGTGGTTGCACAGGCGGCTCCTGCGTCTCCGGCGGCGTGTAATACGGCTGCTGTGGCTGTGGTGCAGGTTGAGGCGGCGGTTGAGGCGTATAGTATGGCTGCTGTGGGGGCTGCGTTGGTTGCGATGGTGTATAGTATGGCTGCTGCGGCGGTGCGCTGAACGGCGGCGTATAGTATGGCTGCTGTGGTGGTTGCTGGAATTGTGCAGCGAACTGAGGGGGAATTGGCCCCTGTTGCACTCCCGGCTGTTGCAATCGCACCATATTATCTACATCGCTCAGAATACGACTACCAAGATTTGCCTGACGAATCGCGCCAGCACCCGCAGTGAAGGCGAGAGGCCAGAGAATAGGAGCCGCGACAAGGCCAATCGCACCAACCGCTGCCTTATCGAGCCATTTCTGCGAACCAATCATCGCCAACGTTCCACCTGAGACGTGTTGTAACGTCAGCGATAGAGCCGCTTGCAAACCAATCAGAGCTTCAAGGTCGCCGCCCTTCTTGAGTTGGACAAGCACCTGGTCTGTCCCACCAAAATGCTGCGCCTGATATCCTTGCGCCCTGTACAGATTACTTAAATCGTTTGCGAGTCTCTCGATGTCGATAGTATCCGAATTGTAAAAACGTGCGTCCATCAGTACGTCTCCTCGCTATTTTTCACTTGTTTCCTGTCGCTTCGTATGCGATGAGTATGGTATAGATTTAGATTGTGTAACCCATATTCACACGTATTGTACAACGTGCCAACGATATTTACGTCCGGCATATGAAGAAGGTTGGAACGAGCATTCTTTATGATATACTGAGTATATTCAAGATTATTACCACATGGAGTTATTACAAAAGTGCATGGATAATGAAAACATTTCATCTTTCACATACGCAGAGAAGGGCTTGAATACGCCCTCTGCTTCTCAGACGAGAAACGAGCATAATAGGCATGAAGAACACGATGGGCAAGTTGAAAGCGACGACATTACCTCGCGCAATGGCCTTCGCTACATCATCCTGGGACTGCTCTGGACGCATCCCATGACAGGCTACGATATTAAGCAAGCCTTTGATCGCGCCTTAGCAAGTTACTGGAATGCTGGCAACAGTCAGATTTATACAACGCTCAAACATTTGAGCCATGCAGGGCTGGTCGAATCAGAAGTGATCGTGCAGACGACGCGCCCGAATCGCAAAGTCTATCGCCTGACCGAGGCAGGAGAACGCGACCTTCAACGTTGGCTTCATGACGATGTGCCTGACCGCTTCAACAAAGACGATTTTCTCGCCAAGCTCTTTTTCTGTGGCGAGACAACTGATGAGGTAACACTTCATCACCTGCACGAACACCGCGAAACGTTGCTCAAACAACTTGCTCATATGGAATGGGCGCGACAGCAATACGCAACACGCCCCTCGCGTCGCCCACGTCTGCTCGAATACCAGATGCTCGTGCGCGAATATCGAGAGGCCACCCTACGCGCCGACCTTGAGGTGACAGAGCGCACCATTGCACGATTAGAAAGCAAGAAATCATAACAAGATATGTAGGGGCGTTATTCTA
>DAIQNC010000244.1:4674-6195 GCA_036788655.1 Ktedonobacteraceae bacterium | reverse complement strand
CTCTGGCGTCCAGGAGCAATTTCTGACGATTTGAGCATTGCATATACGTTTTATGCTATTTTTATACATATACGTAAGAAAGGATGCCCTATTTTTGGCGAAGACAGTTTCTACAGACAATAATTCGAGACGAAGACTTACACGTCTTTTCCCTTTACTGCTTGTTGTTCTTGCAGGTTTTTTGCTCTTGTACGCACTTATCGTCCTCACGCAAACGCTTGTCACTTTCGCACAACGCAACGCCTATCAGCAAGGAACATGTACAATTACCGCATCAAAATTGGTCGAATACAACTCGGCAGGACAGGATTCAGCAGGGAATCCTATAACTGTCTATAACTATTATCCTCATTTCGAGTATACTGTGCATACGGCTGGCGGCAATACCTATAAGGCGAACGGTTACGATGGTACAGACCTGCCAAGTTCCGACCCACTGAGCCAACAGGCAGTTGTAAGTCAGTACAAAATCGGCTCATCGTATCCTTGCTGGTACAACCCGTCGCAACCGGCAGAGGCATATCTTGTTCACTATGCGAACATCGAAGAGCATTTGCGAACGATGCTCATTCTCTTTCCTGTCGGCGGCATTCTGCTCTGGATAGGTATGGTGTTGCTACGGCGATAAGTTGCTGTGAACACTGTTGCATGGAAAGCAAGTAATTCTGGAATAGTATGGATAATTACGACTCAAACACAGAAAAACCTATTTCTCCACCACTTACATTATCTCATGATGAGATGCAGTCGCTCGGTTATCATATCGTCGATATGCTCATTGAACACTTTGAGCAGATACGCGAGCAGTCAGTCACCAACAAGGCAACTCGTCCAGCACTTGAGACACGACTACGAGAGGCAGTACCTCAACAAGGTAATACTATCGAGCGAGTTCTGGAACAGACCCAACGAGATGTTCTCGACACTATCATGCACCTCGATCATCCACGCTTTTTTGCCTTCGTGCCGGGGCCGAGTAACTTTGTGAGTGCGATGGCAGATGCGCTGGCCTCTGGCTTTAACATCTTCGCTGGAACATGGTTAGAGGCATCGGGGCCAACACAAATTGAACTCGTTACCATTGACTGGCTACGCCAGATATGCGGTCTTCCTGATACTGCTGGTGGCCTGTTCGTCAGTGGTGGTTCCGTCGCTAACCTCACCGCGCTGGCGACAGCAAGGCACATAATACTGAATGATGATACACACAATGCTATCGTCTATTGCTCCGATCAAACGCACTCATCGGTGGTACGCGCTCTCCGTATCCTCGGATTTCCAGCGTCGCAAGTACGCATCCTTCCCACAGATAAGCAATTTCGGCTTCGTTTCGCTGACGTGCAAAGCACAATTGTACATGACCGCAATACAGGAAAGCGACCATTTTGTATCATTGCCAGTGCAGGAACAACCAGTACCGGATCGATAGACCCCCTCGACGAACTCGCCGATGAAGAGCGGCGTCTTCCACGCGGCGGCCTCGCCGCGCGCGGCCATGACGCTCGGCTCGAGCTCGGCGGG
>DAIQNC010000244.1:0-4664 GCA_036788655.1 Ktedonobacteraceae bacterium | reverse complement strand
TTTGTATTGTCGCCAGCGCAGGAACAACCAGCACTGGCGCAATTGACCCGCTTGACAAGCTTGCCGAACTCTGCCAACGTGAACACCTCTGGCTACACGTCGATGGCGCATACGGCGCAGCTGCCATGCTGAGTGAACAAGGGCGTATATTGCTCAAGGGATTAGAGCGTACCGATTCACTTTCGTTGGATCCGCATAAGTGGCTGTTCCAACCCTATGAGATGGGCTGTGTGCTTGTAAAAAACGCGCGCTGGCTCAAAGAGACCTTCCACATTCTTCCCGAATATCTGCAAGACATCGACCAGGGGGCCGAAGAGACCAACTTTTGCGATTATGGCATACAACTCACACGTGGCACTCGTGCCCTCAAGCTCTGGATGTCGCTCAAAATATTTGGCCTGGATGCCTTCCGACAGGCTATTGAACACGGCATCAAGCTCGCGGAACATGCTGAAGCAGTGCTACGAGCATCGTCATCATGGGATATTGTGACACCTGCACATATTGGCATCATCACATTCCGATACGCCCCTACTGATTGCTCTTGTGAGGAGCAAGAACAAATCAATCAGCAACTGGTGGATGCGCTCATTCAAGATGGTTTCGCTATGCTCAGTTCCACCGTCTTGCATGGACGTACCACGCTTCGATTGTGTACCATCAATCCGCGTACAACTGAAGAAGATATCAGGGCCACGATTGAGCGATTAGAATATCTCGGAGGGAACTTGCTGAATGAATAAGCAGACAAAGCGAGGGAATATTTCGAGCAACTAAACGACTAGTACACCAGGAAATCAAACATATTTCCTACTTGCGGAACAATGTGCCATCCTGAAACGTTTTGTATCATTGAAATACTATGCTATTTGAAATCTCTGTCTACCGAACGTTTGTATAGATAGAGCATGTGTCTTTTTTAATCACCTTCTACGTTGTTATCTCAGCGATTAAAAACATGTAAATATTGGCTCTCAATATGATTCTCTGCAAACATATCAAGAGTGCCGAAAGGAATAATACTATCTATGGTTTTCTGTGGTCAATGTGGTTCACCCCTTGCTCCCGATGCTACACGCTGCCCCAATTGTGGTGCAGCTTCCGACGTAGCAGAGAGTACATCTCAAGATATCGACGAAACCTTACATATCGACGACCCGACAATTGAGTCGCGTACTCTCGGTTCAGCAATACAGGGAACATACTCTCCATATCCTACATATCCATCACCATCACCTTACGTGACGCAACAAAATGGTACTTATACGCCACCCGAACAGCATAAGCTTATATTACACGCGAACGGTTCCTCTGATTATGATGCACAACTAGCAGCAGAGGCAACCAGCGCGATGCGTCCCGCAGGATATCAAACCTATCCCTCACCTGCTCGTCCAGCAAGTAACGTGAGTACGCCACCTTCACCGTATAACACTGTAGTAGAGCAAACAAGTTACCCGAATGCCCCTTATACTCCAGTACAGGCTACCCCAAATTATCAGAGTAATCCTGGGGCTGGAAGCAATTATGCATCCTATGCTCAACCATATTCATCCGTAGCGCAACCTGGGCAATCGTTACAACAGCCAAAACGACGCAGAGGATTCGTTCCGGTTCTGCTCGTTGTGCTACTTCTGCTCGTCCTTGCGTCGGGTGCGTTCGTGGTATATGCATTGCACAATGCTCAGGTAGCAAACAATGGCAGCAATACAGGGAGTGGATCATCTCAGTCCACCGCTACACCCGTGACGCCTGCTGATCATGCAAGAGCAATTGTTGAGCAATATTATAACGATATCAACAATAAGAACTATCATGAAGCCTACTACCTGTGGGTACGTGATGGTCGTGGTCAGACGTATACTTCGTTTGTACATGGCTATGCTCACACGGTACATGATGACCTTACTATTCATAGTATCGTAGCAAGCGGCTCTACGGAAAAAGTCTTTATGACCATCGTTGCAACTGAAAGTAGAGGAAATACAACCTCTCAACATACCTACAACGGCTATTACGTTGTAGAGCAGGTTAATGGTGTCTGGAAGATTGTAGGCGGCTACCTGTATTGATAACGAAGTAGCAACTCGTAGGGGCGTTATTTGATAATGCCCTATTTTTATGTCCTCTGTAGACTAAGAAGAGATGAAACTTTTTAGTGTATACAGAGGAATTCATATGCCGCGTTCTACCATTACATCAACACGTTCTGACACACATCCTCAAAACGTACAAAGCGTACAGTATCCGCAGCAGGTAGCTATCCGCCGTCCTTCCGATTATCCTTCTCGCCCACCTGTTATTATTCCAAGCGATCCTAAACATAAAAAGAGAAGAGAAGCATCACGCTCTCATGGTACGCCCTTTCTCTCTATCGGTCTCTGGATGATAACGTTTGCCGCACTCATCATTCTCTTCATGACGCTGCATACTAGTATGGACAAACCGACTGCTCCTCTCAACACCTGTCAAAGCCTTATACGTTCTACTGACTACACGAAGTATGTACAATTACAGGCACAGACACAGCAGATGGGAGCGGTACAGGATATCTCTCAACTTGATGGGGGTTCGCCAGCCGCACTCGTTCCCGTCACACATACAGATGCACAACAAACATTGGATGTATATATCTATGGTTGTGTTATGCAAAAACAGACACCTTCACTTACGTTGCTCTTCAAACAGCAGGGGTTGGCTCAAGGAACCGTGAGCATTAGTCAGGCTCATACACTTATTCTCAGCGAACGCGATAGCACACTTTCGCCTGAGACAACTGCTATCTTGCAACCAATGCAACAAAATATCTATCAAGAGTATCGTTGGCAATCGGGGCAAAATGGACAACAGGGAACCTTCGTGCGTGTCCTCTTTCCTAGCCTCTATCCCGTCACCAGTCGTAGCGAGGCCGAGGCACTCCAACAACAGTCAAACAATGGACAACAACTGACGTGGACAGACCCACAAAAAACGGCAGAACAGATGGCGAAAGACCTGTTCCAGTGGCAAACTATCGACGCGAACGATACAGTTCTGGATAACGATGGTACAACCGCTCACGTGCTACTCATTCAGCCCAATATACAGGTTGTCGTCACACTCTCGCGTCTTGTTCAGCACGATGCACATGGCCTCTGGTTTGTTACTCATGCCGAATCACAGGGCATTACATTGAACGCACTTCCCACACCAATCACCTCGCCGTTGACATTACTGGGTAGCGTCTCTACAAGTGACGGAAGTGCAACAGCAACGCTCTTTGACCACACACTCACGCATGTAAGTTCATTAAATTCAACAGGACTAGCGGTACAGGCAGACGGAAGCTATAGCGGAAGTATCTACTATACAGGAATACAACCCGATCAACAAGGTGTGTTACTCATCGAAAATGTACCGCCGAGTGGAGTTTCGGAACAGGCACAACTCTTATTGACGAGCGTAGAAATAGGATGATACCAGACGCACGGGCAGTGCCTGCCCGTGCGTCTGGCTAGTTGTGTAACAATCTCTTACTATGCTATAATACGGCCTATGAGCGAACTTACACAACACATCGAACGCTTGTTGGGACGTGTCCAGAAAACTATGGTGCGTCTTTGACCTGGCGAATAAGAAAATACAAATACAAAAGCTTGAAGACGAGAGTGTAGCCGAAGACTTCTGGACTGATAACCGCAAGGCCCAGGTACAGATGCAACAACTCAACGCTTTGCGTGAAGAGGTGACGACGTGGGAAGGGATTGCCTCGCAACTTGATGACCTGCTTGGACTCGCACAATTGCTGGATGAGGAGCCAGATGAAGAGATGCAGGCCGAGGTTGCTCAATCACTACACACCATTCAACAAGAGGTCGAAAAGCTCCAATTCGCGCTGATGTTCAGTGCAGAACATGACACGAACAATGCTATTCTCAGTATTCACGCGGGCAGTGGTGGAGTCGATGCTCAGGACTGGGCAGAAATTTTGCTGCGTATGTACCTGCGTTGGGCTGAACGTCATCGCTTCCGCACAGAGATTTACGATTACAGCGAAGGTGAAGAGGCTGGCCTCAAGAGTACCACCGTCGAGATAACGGGGCGTTATGCCTATGGCTACCTGCGCTCGGAGATTGGCACACATCGCCTGATTCGACTTTCACCGTTCGAC
Organism: Ktedonobacteraceae bacterium; assembly: GCA_036788655.1. GTDB lineage: Bacteria > Chloroflexota > Ktedonobacteria > Ktedonobacterales > Ktedonobacteraceae > JBBQVS01. The sequence goes on along the minus strand of DAIQNC010000244.1, from coordinate 514 downwards.
GCAGCGCATCGTCGTCATACTTCGTTTGCGAAGGTCGAGGTCATGCCCGATATCGAGAACGACATCGAAATCAACATTCGTCCCGAAGATATCGAGGTAGATACCTATCGTTCAACGGGCGCAGGTGGGCAGCACGTAAATAAAACGGATTCTGCTGTGCGTATGCGACACATTCCAACTGGTATTGTCGTAACCTGTCAGAATGAGCGGTCACAAATTAAGAACCGTGAGGTTGCGATGAAGCTGCTCAAGGCGCGGCTCTACGAACTGGAAGAGAAAAAACGTGCAGAAGAGGCTGCGAAGCTCAAAGGCGAGAATGTACAGGCTGATTTCGGAACGCAGATACGCACTGTTACCGTCCATCCGTATAACATCGTCAAAGACCATCGTACAAACTACGAAACAAGCGATACAGCAGGATATCTCGGTGGCGATGTCGATCCGTTTATCCAGTCATACCTACAAGAGCAAGCTGGCGGCGTTGTGACCGAAGAATAGCTACACTCCATGCTTA
>DAIQNC010000243.1:5909-6200 GCA_036788655.1 Ktedonobacteraceae bacterium | reverse complement strand
TGCCGTTGGCTTCTTCCTTATCGCCGCTCTGCTTGTCGGTCAGATTCCTAGCTATATATTCGCGGAGATTACTTCCGCCTCTCTCCTGGGCGCAGAACAGGGTGCATTCGCACTGGCTGCCGCTGCTATAGGAGTGTTTATTGTCATCCAGGTTATCGTCTTGCTCTTCGACCCGAAGCCTATTGTTCCGCCAGCAATCTTCACTGGTCTGGGTGTGATTCTATCACTCGGTGGTCTGGCTCTCATCTTTTTTATTTTCTTTTTTTTTTTTTATTCTAAACAAAAAAAACA
>DAIQNC010000243.1:0-5899 GCA_036788655.1 Ktedonobacteraceae bacterium | reverse complement strand
TGGATGTACTCCAAAGCAAACAACGTGTAACCAGTATTTTCCGAGTGCGAATGTTCACATTCTTCCTTTGCTCGGCGGTAACTTCCTCTGGTTTCAGCCGCAGACCTTTGACCTGACGATGATTGGCACAGCCATTCTCGGTATCGGTGTTGCAATGGTCTTCTATAGTATCCTTGCGATACGTGAGCAAACAAATCCAGATCGCCGCGACCTGGGAACAACACCACTTATCCGCACAATGATTATAGTTGCCGCAACACTGCTTGTCGTCTTCATCATCCTGTACACCTACTACAATGATCTTGGCGTTGGTGCGACACTTATTCCAGGCCATCCCTTCCGAGGTCAGAGAATTTTAGATTTGATTATTGGTACGATTCTTGGTCTGACAGTCTTTCTGGCACTTGGTGCATTTGCGCTTCGTCTTCACTACTTGATGCGTCCGGTACGCAAGCGCACCATGTCAACGTTGTATGGATTTGGCGCACTCGGCTTTGCACAGTTAGGCGCGATAATTCTCTTGTTCGCCATCTTTGTGTATCCGCTCATCGACTGGATTCACACCTGGACGTTTATTGGCCTCGGCAACTACTTGACGCTCTGTGCTATTAAGACATCAATTCCGGGAAGTTGTGCCTTTACACAGGCGGCAGCATATATTGTCGATGCTATTGTGACTACAAACTTCTTCGTCTTGCTGATGGCATCAGTCTGGGCCTGGAAGTCGCATCGTAACGTTGTCGTCATCGGTGGCGTTGGGACTGCGGCAATTCTTGCTATCAGTACCTTCCTGACGCATATGCATCCATCAGAGATGCTCATTGCTATGCTTCTCTGTGGTGGCATACTGGTGTTTACAGGAATATGGACAAGCGTTTCCCGCCGTGAATTCGCAGTGGTTGGTGAGAACAATCTTGGCTGTATGGGCATGTGGCTCGTCGTTGGGACATGTTTGTTCATTTACCTCGCGTCCTTTGCCTTCTTCTCTATTCCAGGATTTCTGGAAACGGAGCCAAACGTGCCGTTTGTTTCAGGCGTGAACGTGCCCGCTCCTGCCCCTGCTGGAGCCGTAGCAACCCCTGGCACTGCTGATGCGGTATTCATGCTCATACTTATGGGCATTCTTGCCGGAGTGCAGTTCATCTTCCTGATAAGAAATCGCTACCGCGTGTAGGCATTGGAGTTAAAAGATACTCTTAAAAACAGGAGTGTACATAGTGTATACGTGTACACTCCTGTTTTTGCCATTGTGTATGCTATCGAAGGTGAGCTTACAGATTTTCTTGAGCGCATGTTATAATGAAAGCAAATATTGGACGTAGAAGAAAGTGGATAGATACGTATGCAGAGTGAACACCCACTCAATGTGCTGATGCTCGCCGCAGAAATTGTGCCATTTGTAAAGGTCGGTGGGCTAGCAGATGTCGTTGGTGCGCTTCCCAAAGCACTTCATGCTCTTGGTCACGATGTACGGCTAGCAATGCCTCGTTATAAACAAATTGACCCAGAACGCTTCCATCTGACAACAGTTCTTGAAAATATTCCTGTGCCGATGGGGTCATATCAAGTCAAGGTCTCTGTGTGTGAGGGAACCATCGGTGATGGTATCCCTGTGTATATGATTGATGCCCCTCGCTACTTCGAGCGCGAAAATATCTATGGCTATACCGACGATGGCGAACGTTTCATCTTATTTTGTCGCGCTGCTCTGGAAGCTATGCGAGCGTTGCACTGGTCTCCTGATGTGGTGCATTGTAATGACTGGCATACCGGAATAGTGCCGAACTGGATGCATACCGTTTATAAGGATGATCCATTCTTTGCTCATACGGCAACCGTTTACACCATTCATAATCTTGCCTATCAGGGCATCTTCGGCAATCGTATACTGGAAGTCGCCGGGGTAGCGGCACAGGGTTTTGTCTATCCTCAAATTCCTGAACTCGCAAACGTTGTCGATATCATGGGGCGCGGCATTTTTTTTGCGGATGCCGTTACAACTGTCAGTGAGCGATATGCACAGGAGATTTTGACGCCTGAATTTGGCGAACGTCTGGATCACATGTTACGCACACGTCGGGATCGGCTCTTCGGTATTCTCAATGGCATAGACTATCAACAACTCAATCCTGCTACCGACTACTACATTCAATCCCACTTCGATAGATACTCTCTAAATACACGTGAAAAAAACAAGCAAATCTTACAAGAACAGGCGCATTTACCGATACGCCCGGATGTTCCATTGATAAGTATGGTTTCTCGTCTTGCTGACCAGAAAGGATTTGACTTAATTGCTCAAATCATCGAGCCACTTCTTGCTCAAGGCATACAATTTGTGGTGCTTGGCATTGGCGAACAACGCTATCACGAACTATTTCAGAAGTTAGCGGCTCGCTTTCCAGAGCAGGTTGCTATTTTCCTTACCTTCAATGCAGAAATCGCACAGCGTATCTATGCTGGAAGTGATATGTTTCTCATGCCGTCGCGCTTTGAGCCATGTGGGCTGAATCAACTTATTGCTATGCGTTATGGCTGTGTGCCTATTGTAAGAAGCGTTGGTGGTCTTGCCGATACTGTGCAGGAATATGACCCTAAAACAGGAGCAGGTAACGGCTTCACATTCGCCAAGTATGATGCATGGGAACTATTCGCCGCTATTGTGCGAGCATTGGAAGTGTATCGTTTCAAGGATATCTGGCAAACATTGCAACAACGTGGTATGGAAGCTGACCACTCCTGGCATGCCTCAGCAATGCGTTATGTAGATGTCTACCGCGATGCGCTTGCATTTCATGAACGTGGACGTTAGCTCCTGTAACGTCAAATGTTGTATGTCAGCGTGTAGGGGTGGTACTGTCGGGTGCATGACCCCAGGATTGGGGAGAAGGGTCACGTCCGACAGTACCAATGTGGAAGAACCAGGCACTGGGATAGTGTTACTATAATAAACAGACCGAAATAAAGATTTGGCATATGGACGAAGAGAACTTGCTCGAAGGTATTACAACTGATACCGTCGCCGTATTGACCTCGAACATAGATAATATGGATGGGGAATTGCTAGGTGCGCTCATGGAGCGATTCTTTGAACTAGGTGCGCTCGATGTCAGCTATACTCCCATACAGATGAAAAAGAATCGTCCTGCAACTGCGCTAACTATCATGTGTTCTCTGGAACGCGAAAAGATAGTGGTGAATGCGCTATTGCGAGAAACAAGTACCCTTGGTGTGCGCGTTGAACACATGCAACGGTATATCGCGGCACGTGAGCAACAATCTCTTGAGACGCCATTTGGGAGAGTGCGCTTCAAGTTAAAGCGTCTTGGTGGACATATTGTTCATGCAAGGCCAGAATTCGATGATTGTCAGCGCATCGCACAGGAACAACATATTCCATTCGTCGATGTGCAACGTGTCCTTATGAGTGTTGCACAACAGCACTACCCAACTCCTATAATAGAAAATAGCGACGAACAAGTGTAAGCGATAAGGCTATGTATGCCTCTAATGAGAGAATAGCATTATGGACTTTTTTGATTGGAGAAACGGACAGAGTACGCGGGATAAACTCAAGGCGGAGCAACAGAAACGACAGGGTGCTGGTAAAATGCAAGGCAAGGCATACCAGCATTACATTGAAGAGCAGATACGCGATGCTGAGGAGCGTGGAGTCTTCGCAAACCTGCCCGGTTTTGGCAAGCCGCTCAAGCTGGACGATAACCCGTATGCTGGCGATAAAGCGTTAGGCTATAGTCTGCTCAAAAGCAACGGCTACGCTCCTGCCGAGATTGAACTTATCAAGGAGATACGTGCGGACCGTGAGCGTTTAGAGAAGAGATTAGAGCGCGTTGTGCAGCGAAAAAACTACTTACGTTCACGACGAGTTCCCCCATTCCCCAGCGAGAGACGAGCCTTTAATACCTCCATCGAGAAAACCGCCGAAGAATATGCGCGTGGCTTGCGCGAACTGAACCGAAAGATTTTGACGCTCAACGTCAAAGCACCTCCTGCTCTACATCAGCAGATGTTGGACATTGATCGGCTGGTGGCTCAGTTCCGCGCATCCTGTCCTCTCTATAAAGATGTCATGTAACCCCAATTCGTAGTGCGCCGATTTATCGGTGGCGTCTATCACGAGCGTTCATTGCCGAGGATAGACGCCACCGATAAATCGGGGTTCTACATAGACACCACCGATAAATCGGCATAGATACCACCGATAAATCGGCGCACTACGAATTGGAAACTCTCTTTTGTTGTTGCTGCTGAGGTTGCTGTTGAGGTGGTTGTGCGTCTTGTTGCGCCTGTTGCTGGCCTTGATCCTGGTCATCAGTGTTGGGAAAGGGAGCAGAGGACTCATTATCAAGGGGCTGCGTTTCGTAGATACTTGGAAGCGTGTCTAGCAGTGCGACTTTTACTGTCACCGAAAGTTCGCTCTCCGTTTTGCCACGAAACACGCCGCGTGTAGGGGGTACGTCAGCATAGTCGCGGCCTACTGCTACACGGATATGACGGTCGCCAGCAAGCATATCATTTGTCGGATCGAATCCCACCCATCCAAGCGAAGGAAGCAGTGCTTCGACCCATGCATGAGTGGCACTTTCTGAGGATCGGTCACGTCGGCCTCCTCGATGGTACAGATAACCACTGACATAGCGGCATGGGATACCTAATCCGCGTACAAGCGTAATCATGATATGTGCAAAATCCTGACAGACGCCACGCCTTTGACTCAGCGCATCGTCAATAGGCGAATCGACTCGCGTATTTTGAGGTGCATAGTCGATAGCTCCACGAAGTGCTGTATTCAAGGTGCGAAGCGTTGTAAGTGGATCGCTGCCTCGTTCAACATGAAGTTCTTGAGCCAGTTGATGCAGAAGAGGTGTTGGGCTTGCGAAGTGGCTTGGCTGAAGCATATCCCAGTATTCGTCGTTTGCTGTGAGTGCATCTAACTCTCGCCACGCATCGGGCAAAAGTCTTTCGGGGATGTCTGGAGCCTCTATCAACTCGACAAGGGATTCAGCCGTGACGGTGAGTTGCGTGTGACGGTTGGGTATATCGAAATAGTGGACTCGGTTGCCCAGGTCGCCGCGATAATCGTGAATGCGAGCGCGAGGCTGCGTGAAGAGATGAAATTCCAGGCAGCGTTGCATCTCTTCGGTACGAGGCTGAATGCGTACCTCCATGATGCTCTCGCTGATAGGTTTATAGTAGCGGAAACGTGTCACATGACGAATGCTATAGTACATTTCAGACGTTCCTCTCCTCCGACAAACTATGATGCAGCAAGTGCTATATCAATCGGGTAGGTGATATACACCTGATAAATGGCGTTGTGGATTTGTCGGCACTGGTGCTGAATATTTTCCAGATAGCCATGCATACTTCCTTCAAGAATCTCCTCTATCTGGTCATAATCGAGGGCGGCACGAAGGCGTCCTGCCAGCCGTTCGACGCGATTAGCGGAACGTGTGTTGGTGACGCGCCCGATGGTCTGTAGCGCACTCTGTATCATTGAAGCTGCAAAGCGAATGGAGCGTGGCGATTCAGCATTGAGCAAAAGAAACTCTGCGATGCGCTCTGGTTGGAGTTGGGCAGTATAAACCTTGCAGTACGACTCGAATGCAGCACACGATTTGAGGAGACAGACCCAGCTCAGATAATCAAGCGATGCACTACTGAACGGCTCCTGTATCTCTGTCAGCGAATTGAAGTAGACATCCAGCAGCGTTGCCGTTGCTGATGCTCGCTCGATAAAGCGGCTGACACGAATGAAATGCCATCCTTCACTATGATTCATGGTGGCATCGGTGATGCCCTGGAAGAGATGTACTCCCTCTCGTACATGGGTGAGAAAACCATGTGGCTGTGCATACCAGATGTCCTCAATGCTGGT
>DAIQNC010000242.1:4281-6230 GCA_036788655.1 Ktedonobacteraceae bacterium | reverse complement strand
AATATGGCATCCGTCAATATCTTTTCATGGGCCTTACTCGAACCGCAACCGGAACACTACACATTCGAGCAACTCGACCGCATCATGGATATGCTTGCTCAAAACGGTGTCGCCGCTGACCTTGCAACTGGTACGGCATCACCGCCAACATGGATGAGCCGCCTTTATCCGTCTATGCTCCCCGTTAACCGCAACGGGGTACGGATGTCACACGGCTCACGACAACACTACTGCCCGAATAGTCCCGATTATCGACGCAAATCCGGGGAACTGGTTCAGCACCTCGCAGAAAGATACGCTGCTCACCCCGCGCTCACTATGTGGCATGTAAACAACGAATATGGTTGCCATACGTCCGCGTGCTACTGTGATAATTGCGCCGCCGCCTTCCGCATCTGGCTTCAACAGCGTTATCATTCGCTCGACGGCCTCAATGCTGCATGGGGGACGAACTTCTGGAGCCAGCACTATTATGCATGGGAAGATGTGCTTCCACCACGAGCGACTCCAGCACAGAATAACCCTACGCAAAGCCTCGACTACTGGCGATTCATGAACGATTCGCTCCTTGCATGTTACCGCATCGAAGAGGATATTCTACGCAAAGTTACTCCCAATGTGCCGATCACAACAAATCTCATGGTTGCCTTCAAACCCGTCGATGATTTCGCATGGGCTTCGCATATGGATGTTGTCTCGTTCGACATGTACCCACCCATCACAGCATCGGCGTGGGAAGTCGCATTATCACACGATTTGATGCGCTCGCTCAAACATGGACAGCCACATCTTGTGATGGAAATGAGTCCGAGTCAGGTCAACTGGATGCCACAGAATCCGCATAAACGTCCTGGTCGAATGCGTCTACATAGTCTTCAAGCACTCGCACATGGTGCAGATGGCGTCCTCTTCTTTCAATGGCGGCAATCACAGGCTGGCGCGGAACAGTTCCATGCAGCCGTTGTCACGCACGAAGGGAACGAGCATAACCGTATCTTCCGACAGGCGGCTCAAGTTGGCTCAGAATTGAAACGCCTCTCGCCAGAAATCACAGGCTCTCGCGTTCATGCACAGGCTGCGATACTCATGGACTGGCAAAACTGGTGGGCCGTCGAGTATCTGCCCGGCCCCAGTAACCGTCTGCACTACTGGGAACAAATCAAGTCATACTACCAACCACTGCATGATTTGAACATCGCTACCGACATTGTGTCGCCTGATAGCGACCTGAGCAGCTACAAACTTGTCATCGCACCGCTCCTCTTCATGCTACGTCCCGGAGTTGCACAAAACTTGACACATTTCGTTGAGCAAGGCGGAACGCTGCTCGTGACCTACTACAGTGGCATCGTCAATCAGGACAACCATGTTATGCTGGGTGGCTACCCTGCTGAACTCCGCAAACTACTTGGTATCCATGTCGAAGAGTTCGATCCCTTGACACCTGAAATGACCAATCAAATCTCCATCCAGAACGGGCTGCAAGAATTGCAAGGCGTGTATCCTGTCACGATGTGGGGTGAGCTTATTCATACAGAGGGGGCGCACACGCTCGGCGTCTTCACTGATGAGTATTATGCCAATGGCCCTGCACTCACCATGAATGACTATGGACAAGGCCATGCCTACTACCTCGCCACACAGGGAAACGACGAGTTACTACAAAAATTGACACAGTATCTTTGCCAGCAAGCAGGTATAGCTCCTGTACTAGACTCACCAGCAGAGGTCGAGGTAACAAAACGAGTGCGTACAGACGGACGAGAAGTCTACTTTTTGCTTAATCATAGTACACAGGCACAAACGGTACAACTTCCGTCGGGGCGTTTCGTATCGCTATTAGATGGTCAGCAAGTTGAAGGACAAATACAGCTACAAGCGGTTGATGCCGCAATCCTGCTAACCATGTAAATCGGGTTACATGTTGTGACGTGATGTATCACGTGCGT
>DAIQNC010000242.1:1795-4266 GCA_036788655.1 Ktedonobacteraceae bacterium | reverse complement strand
ACATCACGTCACAACATGTAACCCGATTTACATTACTCCAACATTCCGAACAGGTTATTGAGCGATTCTGCCAATGTTGGATGAGCAAAGATACCCTCTTGCAAGACAGGATAGGGAACATGCCCCATCATCGCAATTTCTAGCATCGACATAATCTCGCCGCCCTCGATACCGAGAATAGCACAGCCAAGTATCTGTTTGCTATCGGCATCGACGATGGCCTTCATCACGCCGCGTGACTCGTCCACTTCAAGAGCGCGAGCGACATAATCCATCGGCATCTTCGCAACCTTGATATTACGCCCCTGTTGACGCGCCTCCGTTTCACTCAGTCCTACGCGCCCAAGCTGTGGGTCGATGAAGACGGTGTATGGTACGAGACGATGTGCTATGCTCGCGTTTCCATGTTCGATGATATTGGTGCGAAGAATGCGGTAGTCGTCATAGGAGATATGCGTGAATGCTGGTGGCCCTTTGACATCACCGAGTCCGTAGATGCCCGGAACATTCGTCTCTAGCTTATCGTTCACTTGAATATAGCCACGCTTATCGGTCTGTACACCTGTTGCTTGCAGATTGAGCCTATCTGTATTCGGTGTTCGTCCAGCCGCAGTCAAAAGATGCGAACCACTTAATACTTGCTCGCCCTGTGGCGTACGCACGGTAAGCTGAATGTGTCCATTCTCTTGCTTTACACTTTGAGCGGCTGTTTCTAACAAAATAGTGATACCATCTTCGCGCAAGATATCAGCGACCGCTTCGGCTATGTCGCTGTCCTCACGTGCGAGCAATTGTTTTCCACGCTGTACAATCGTGACCTGACTTCCAAAGCGGCGGAACATCTGCCCGAACTCCAGGCCAATATAGCCACCACCAAGAATGAGAAGATGTTCAGGCACAGTGTCTAGTTCCATAATAGTCGTCGAGTTGATCGTTGGGACTTGCTCGATGCCTTCAACATGCGGAATGGCTGGGCGTTCACCTGTATTGATAAAAATAAGGTTAGCGGTAAGTTGCCGAGTTTCCCCTGTGTTCATGTGAACTTCGATGGTTTTGGGACCAATAAATGACGCCTCACCCATCAGCAAATCGACGCCTTCAGTCTGCTTGATACGCCGCTCACTGCCGCCACGAAAACTGTCCACGATATCGCGTTTCCGTTTTCTCACAACCGTCATATCAATACCGATAGGCCCTGTTTCAACACCGTAATCGGCGGCACGTTTTGCAAGATAGGCAACCCGTGCGCTGGCGACCATCGTCTTCGTCGGGGTACATCCTTCATTGATGCACGTTCCACCAACATGTTCGCGCTCGATAATCGCAGTCTTATATCCTGCTCTGGCTAAGTCTGTCGAGAGCGGCCCACCGGATTGACCCGCTCCAATCACAATCGCATCATACTGTGTCGGTGACATACAAATCACTCCTTATACTTCGATTTTTGGAAATACTCAGGAATTCGGAAGATGCTGGTCTTCTTCAGAAGTTGCACGTTGTGTACGTAAAATGGCCTCTGGCTGATTCAAGAGCGCATCCATCACGCGCTGACGATGTTTTGGAAGCGTGTTGGCGGGCAGAGCATCGGGCGAAAAATAGCGGCACTCACGCGACTCTTCAGTGCTTTGCAAAGTTCCGCCAATGACACGACAGAGAAAACTCAATACAACCTCTTGTTTTTGAGGCTTCGAGTAGACACCTACTAACTTCTCGACCTCGATTTCAAGTCCTGTCTCCTCTCGTACCTCACGTTGCATACCTTCTTCAACCGTTTCGCCTATCTCCAACCCTCCACCAGGAAGATTCCACCAGTCGATATCACGTCGTAGCGCAAGCAATACCTGCCCCTCATGAAAGATAACAGCGTAAACCCCTACGCGAAAATGTGCCGAATGTGTCGGTGTATTCGATGCATGTGCGAGATTTTGCATAGCGTTTCCTCTCTAACACATCTAATGATTGCAGATAACAACTATTTCTATCTGCACAGCATAACACGCTTATAATTGTTGTGGCAATGCATATCGCCACCTTGCTACCTTATCCGCTCTAAAATAGCATCAACCGTTTCCTCAATCGTCAAATCACTGCTATCTATCACGCTCTATCCTTGTTCAACAAACGTAGACGACAAAAAGGCTTGTTGCAATTCACGGATTATCTCTATGCTGTATGTTATAATTGACTATACGATATCTTTTAGAAAGCTTTTTTCAATGTATCTACGAAGTCCCTGTTAACCTTCACCGTTAACCCGTTGCTCACACCTCATTGAGCAAACCTCTACCTGGACATCGACATTCACATCTGTCCAGTATATTCGTGCGCCACCTTTCCCGACATTTCATGCCTCAGTTCTATTGTTATACACAACTGTCAGGAAAGGATTTCATATGCGCTTCTGGCGTCATTCATTCAAAGCCAATCGTCCATCGCTACTCATCAGCATGTTGCTGAGTATGGGACTGCTC
>DAIQNC010000242.1:0-1785 GCA_036788655.1 Ktedonobacteraceae bacterium | reverse complement strand
TGTCGCAGGTTTTCCCGTCGTTGGTCTACCGCTCTTACGTGATCACTTTCACCTGAACTATGCACAATCGGGTCTACTTTTCACTATCGGCGCATTTTCAGGACTGATTTTTGACCCCATCATCAACTTGCTCAGTGACCGAGGCTCAAAACGCTGGTGGATACTCTGGGGTCTCGTGTGTTTCGCTGCTACCTACGTCTTTACAGGTCTCGCACCGAATTATCCATTGCTGCTACTAGCATTCATTTTCATGGCTCCTGCATCAGAGGCTGCTATTGGATTATCACAGGCTGCCCTTGTTGATATCTACCCCGGCAAAAGTTCGTGGGTGATGGCTCGCTGGGTGCTACTCGGTGGCATAGGTGACGTTCTCGCCCCATTCGTTATCGCTGGCATAGCCTTTCTCCACTTCGGCTGGACAGCACTTTGCATACTCGCAGCAACACTCTGGATAATACCTGCTCTTATCATCGAACTACAGCCATTTCCGCATACACAAACTAATCATGAAGACGACTGGAATGAAGAGCAAAACGTTTCCTCAATAGGGCTGATTGCAGGATTTCGCGTGGCTTTACGCAATCCAGAGCTTCTACGATGGGCCGCGCTTACTGTCGTTCCAACGATGGTCGATGAGATGTTTCTTGCCTTCGTCGCCCTCTATCTACACGATATACTACATGCGAGTGAAGCCACGATTGGTCTCATTGTCGGCATTCATATGGTTGGTGCGCTATTGGGTTTATTCATCCTTGACCGCTTCCTGCTGCATCGTTTCAAAGCACGTCACCTACTCATCTACCTATCGCTTGTAGTGCTGATAGCAATGATAGTCTTTCTGACCATTCATCAGTTGTGGGTTGCAACACTCTCGCTCTTCATAATAGGCATGTTTGCAGCAAACTGGTATCCACTTGCGAAAGGCGAGGCATATAGTACATTGCCGGGACGCACCGGAACCGTCCGAGCAGTCGTAAGCCTATTCAACATTCTCGACGTAGTTCTGCCGGGACTGGTGGGTATTGTCGCTGGACGATTCGGCATTCTGGCAGGCATCAGCGTATTGGGTACGGCTCCTATCCTTATGTTGGTATTGCTTGGTCCGAAAAAAATATCGTTATCCACATGATGAGCAGTATCTGTAGTCTGGCGATGATGTGAATGAAACCAACACCGTGACACTGATTATTGCACATCGAGCATAGCACGAATGAAACCAACACCTACAGATAGCCAATCGAATGAACGTGTCCAGGCAACCCATTGTTGTTGCGTGGGCCACCCTGGTTTGTAGCGTGGAATCATTTCTTTTGGCATCACAATTGCCCACTTGCTTCCCTCGCCAAGTCCACCGGGCGTGATACGCACGAGAATGTTGAAGACAGTTTCGTTGGGAAGGTGTTCTTTCCAATCGGGCATTGTTTTGAGCAAGGGTTCACGTCGCCAGCTATTGAAGAGTGTTGGTTGCTCCTGCCCAGGTTGTAGTGTGAGAACCTGACCTATAACAGCGGAGCGTTCCCATTCAGGAAAACGGAGCGCGACGGCATAACGATATTCATCTAAACCCATCGCGGCGATAAAGGCCGCGTTTCCTTCGCGTTCGGCACGCTTTTCGGTATCACGTTGCCAGATACGCACCATCGCATCGAGGCGTTTCTTTTTTTCATCTTCGCTCAGGTGCGCGAAGGCTCCACTATCGGGGGGATACTGCGCTTGCATTCATTGCTCCTACTCCAGAAGGAAAATACTGCTTCATCCACGCTGCTAAATCGTCGGCAAGGGGTA
>DAIQNC010000241.1:0-6246 GCA_036788655.1 Ktedonobacteraceae bacterium | reverse complement strand
TATGACGAAAGCTAATTCGCTAACATCGGCCCATGTTGCAAGTTATGGGCTATTAGCTGCCATCTTCGCGCTTCTCTTCATTGTCAGTATTGCCTCTCAGCGTGAGAATAACCGATAGCATGAGTAAACCAATTACATCGTTTGATGATTCTATCCTTCAAACATTTCCCTCGACGTTCAATGTATTGGAAGAACGGGGGATGCTAACGCCTATCATGACTCTTGCTACGTTGAAAGTCTCTTTAAGTCCAGAGCAGCAAATCATTGTCGATCAAGTTCTTAAACTTAACCCACACGATTATGGTGTTTCAACACCATACGCAGGCGACCTTGAAGCAGTTCCAAATGACCTTGTTAAGGTGAGTAACCAGCAGTACACCAGAAATGGTGAGCAAAAGACGCTGGGCGATAAGTACGTTCCTACCCATATTTTTAATGCCTACACACGAATGAATGAAACATTCATGCTCAGCTATCCAGGTCGTAAGTTACTCATAGGCTCCTGCTATCGCTCACCAGCCTATCAAGTTGTGGTCTTTATTCATTGGCTGAGTACGTATTATCATGGGGATATTGCAAAAACCATTCGCCATGCATCACCCCCAACCTATTCACAACACACCATTGCAAGTAAGGCGGCAATTGACTTTAAGACGGTCGATGGTCTTCCATCGGACGAGCATCCAGAGGATTTTAAGGGGACTGTAGAATACAGTTGGTTACGCCAGCACGCCAGGGAATTTGATTTCTATGAATCATGGCTCGAAGGAAACGAATTTGGCATGCGAGCCGAGCCGTGGCATTGGCAGTATAGAGGGTAGACCTATGACAGACCAAATCGAAGTCAGAGAAGTATTGAGTTCCGTTGATGGTGAGTCAAGTAAAGAAGGGGAGGCAACATACTCAGGGAAGGTAGAGATGTCATTGTTTACGCCATCAGAGATAGAGCAAACGGCGTAAGCAATGACATCTCTACCTTCCCTGAAGAGGGGATGCTCGGATTCATCACTAACAGTTAAATGGTAGAGCTATTTTACACTGATGACGGCTCGACCTCTTATTTCACCATGTAAGACAGAGGCCAGCACCTGGGGAAGTTCCTCGAACGTTCGCATCTGCCCGATGAGTTCGAGTGCAGGTTTGTACTCGTTCGCCAGTTGTTGCCAGAGTTGGCGGCGCAGTTCCATCGGACAATTGACCGATTCGATGCCAAGCAGATTCACGCCTCGTAAAATGAAAGGAAATACGGTTGTCGATACGTTTGGGCCACCCGTATTGCCGATGGAAGCTACGGAGCAACCAGACTTTGTTGAACGCAGCAAATAGGCGAGCGTCGAGCCGCCTACAGCGTCGATAGCTCCTGCCCATCGCTCTTTCTCCAGTGGACGTGAACTTTCGGCAGATGTCTCGCTGCGAGGCAGAATATCATCGGCTCCCAATTGTCTGAGATAGTCGTGTTCCGCTTCCTTGCCCGTACTTGCCGCGACAGCATATCCGATATGTTTGAGAATGCTGATAGCGATACTACCAACTCCACCCGTTGCCCCCGTGACCAGCACCGGGTCATGCTGCTTCGAGAGACCCATACGTTCTAACTGATGAACAGCGAGTGCCGCCGTAAAGCCAGCCGTTCCCAGCACCATCGCGTCTCGCAAGGTGAGTCCTGCTGGTAATGGAACAACCCAGTCAGCTTTGACACGCGCATATTCACTGAACCCACCAAAATGCGAGACACCCAATTCGTAACTCGTCACCACGACCTCATCACCAGGTTTGAAACGCGAGTCGCTAGTTTCAACGACAACACCTGAGAGGTCGATACCCGGCACAAAGGGATAGGAACGAACAATTCTCCCATCAGGCGTCGAGGCCAGACCATCTTTGTAGTTGACACCTGTATACGCCACCTCTATCAGCACCTCACCTGCTGGAAGGTCTGAAGGTGTTAATTCCTGAAAACCCGATGTAAAGCCGTCGCTTGTCTTGTTCACGACAAATGCACGAAACGATGCTACCATACCAATTTCCTTTACTAGGCCATAGCCCCACCATCAACGACGATTATTTGCCCTGTGATGTAGGCAGCCGCAGGTGAGGCAAGAAAGACTATCACGCCTTTGATGTCGTCCGGGCCGCCCACGCGATGCATAGGAATGTCGGCAACCATTTTGTCCTCGTACTTCGCTAACACGCCACGTGACATCTTTGTGGGAAACCAGCCAGGGGCAATCGCATTGACGGAAATACCATATCGCGCCCAGCTCGTTGCCAGGTCGCGTGTCATATTCACTACAGCGGCCTTGCTTGCATGATAGCCAACCGTCTGAATATAGGCAGGATTACCACCTGTGAGACCTGCAACAGAGGCAATATTGATAATTTTGCCACCCTTCCCACTTGCAATCATAGTGCGCCCCACTGCCTGTGACACGATAAACGTTCCTTTAACGTTGATATCAACAACGCGCTCGAATTGCTCAAGCGGCATATCTTCGGCAGGTGCGCCCCATGTCGCGCCACTATTGTTTACGAGAATGTCGATACTTCCGAAGTTCTGTTGCGCCGACTCGACAACATGCTGCACATCTTCTGGCTTCGTTATATCACACGCAAGCGCAATAGCTTTACCACCCTTTGCCTCAATATCCTGCTTCACCCCTTCACATGCCTCTAATTTCCGCGAACACAGCACAACATTGGCTCCGGCATCCGAAAGTGCATGCGCCATATACTCACCCAGTCCACGTCCCCCGCCCGTGACAATCGCTGTCTTGCCATCCACACGGAATAGATCAAGTGTAGTCATATATCCTCTTTCCTCCTGAATAGATGTAGGTTCCTGCGTCATTACAGGATGAAGACTCTTCCTATGGTGCTATGGTATCCTCTTGAAGTACATATATGCAAGTACCGATATACAGCATATCATGAACCTGTTCTGTTTGTGTGGTAGCAGTAGAATATTATAGTATGATAATGGAAATCCGTGGTCTGCAAGAAGGAACTTATATATGTCAATAGAGAACGAACACGTGATGCCACGCTCCAATGCAAAGAAGACCTTCCACGCTCCACAGAGTCATTTGCCGTTTCAGGCAACCATTCTTGAGAATATTACAGAAAGTGTCATCGTGACAGACCCGAACGGAAAAATTATCTACTGGAATAAAGGAGCAGAGGCTCTATTTGGGTATACATCGGAAGAGATGATCGGCAAAACGGTTGCACTCTTGTATGCAGGAGGAGCCGAGCAACAACTGGCACAAGATTTGCAGCACATACTGCAAGGTCAGGATTATTCGGGTAGGTGGATTGGGAGACGCAAGGACAATACCACAATCTACATTGCTATCAAAACAACTCCTCTACGGAATCCAGACACTACAATTATTGGATTTCTTGGCATAGCTTCCGACATCACCGCTCGCAAAGAGGCAGAAGAGACTCGCCTGAGACTCGCTGCTATTGTTGAGTCCTCTGATGATGCAATTGTAAGTAAAACACTGGATGGCATCATCACCAGTTGGAATGCGGCAGCACAACGGCTTTTTGGCTACAGTGCTGAGGAAGCGGTGGGCAAACATATCACCTTGATTATCCCCGTTGAACTCTATGGCGAAGAGGAAGAGATTATCAGAAAGTTGCGGTTGGGCATCCATATACATCACTATGAAACTGTGCGCCTGAGAAAAGATGGTTCCCGTATTGAAGTCTCTTTGAGCATCTCTCCAATCAAAGATGATACAGGCAAAATCATTGGAGTGTCTAAGATTGCACGCGATATCAGCGAACGTAAAGAATTGGAACGACGCAAAGATGAATTTATGAGCATGGCAAGCCATGAACTTAAGACACCAGTGACAGTTCTCAAAGGGTTCACGCAACTCTTGCGCCAACGATTTCAGAAACGGAATGATAAAGAATCGGTTCGTTTCATTGAGCGTATGGATACACAGATCAATAAACTTATTGCCCTCATTGGTGACATGCTAGACCTTTCCAGAATGCAAAACGGCCAGTTAGCATACCGGATGGAGTCATTCGACATAATCGAACTGGTACAAGAAATTGTGGAAAACGTGCAATGGACGACTCAAACCCATCATATACTTGTGGAAAAAACGGTTGAGGCGCATATTTATGGAGATAGAGACCGCATTGGGCAGGTTCTCATAAATTTGTTGATGAACGCAATTAAATACTCTCGTAAGGCGGATCGCATTATTGTGAGCATGGAAATCCACGACGGAAATATTCAGATAAGTGTGCAGGACTTCGGCATTGGCATCTCTCAATCCTCTCAGGAACGTATTTTCGAGCGGTTTTATAAAGTCAATGGGACGATTGAGCAAACCTTTCCAGGTCTCGGCATTGGACTCTATATCGCAAGGCAAATCATTGAGCGACACCAGGGGCATCTGTGGGTAGAGAGTCGCAAAGGAGAGGGTTCTATCTTCCGTTTTTCTCTACCTCTCATTCGGGAATGATTAAAGGTTCTTTATCCTTTAGAAATAAGTCATAGACAAGGGTGTAACTGTACCGTATAATGGGCCAATGTGACACGAGCAAACATCTATCAGATAGAGAGTACAGCGTATGTCAGAAATAGACCTGGGTTCAATCGAACCTGTATTCCCCGGTGGTGATGTGACTGAGCCTGGCGGTGGTTTCATGCATGTCGAGGAGCGCGACGATGCGGCACCGCAGGTAGAGACGATATCAGCATCCTCTTCAACACCGATGGCGATACCAATATCACCACAGGCCATGCAACGCATAGGAACGGCAGAACACCTCGCGGCACGTCGCCCTGTTTCTCCGATTGAAGGAAATGATCCAGCTATAAAGCAACGATTGAATGCCCTTCGCATTGATGTCACTCGACTCGTGACAGATCTGCGCTGGGGGAGCCAGAATGTCGATGCCACTACCGAGAAACTGGCTCCTTTGCTTGACATCGGCCCTGTTCAACAGTGGAAGACAACGCTCATTCCCTTCCTTTTCGAGATAGACCGTGCGGGTAACTTGCTCCCGGTCTGGTTCAAGATTATCGACATGCCGGAGCAACCCCAGGATGCATCGTATGTCGAAACCCCTGTAGGACGCGCACGGCGTTACGCCATTCTCATGCTTGGCAACTACAAGGCAACTGATATTGCAGAACAAAATAAGTCTCTGGGTTTCCTGAAAACTGGCAACAGTTCACAGAAAAGGCCGGAGCTATTCAAGGTTCTGAGTGAGCTTGTACTAGACCCGACAACCTCGATGTATGCGACACAATCGCTCGCCAAACAGAACACGACACAATCGCTTCAAATACTTGCCAGTTCCTTAAAGGATGCCAGAGGTTGGGCAAAAGTCGATATTGTCGAGGCTCTTTTGACGCTGAAATTGCCACAATTCAACAATATGCTTGTTGCCAGTGGCCTTGAGCGTGTCCCTGGCCTTGAAAGTTACATCGCTATCCCTATATACAAACAGGTTTCGCTTGAAGGGTATTTACGTGGAGAGAGCGGCGATACTATTGCCCATCAAGCCGCTTTACTCGTTGCCCATGTCTTGCAGGAGAGTATGACACCTCCGAAACCCGGAAGCGAGTTATTGCCACCAGCATTGGAAAGCGACCTTCCGGCGATAGCACGCGCACTTTTCGAGGGAGCGCGTCGCAACCCAGGCTGGCAGTACGCGCTTGCACTTCACGCGCTTGGTGGTTTCCTCGGCCTGTACTGGACAGAGATAACACGGGGAGCCATTCAAGATACACAAATCATCACCCCGGTTCAGACAACGGCAGTGATGATGAACGAGATAGACCCCTGGATGGCAGGTCCGGGACGTGATGTTCTGCTCAAAGCCGTTACAGATGCCTCGACAACAGACTTTCCTGCGATTGCAAAGGCTCTCGGCGACCTGCGTGACCCTCGTGCCATCGGGCCGCTCCTGTCACGCCTTGAGTCAGCACAAACGCTTGCAAGCCGTGACCAGGCTCTTTCACTGGCGGCGGCCTGTGATACGCTGGCTCGTCTCGGAGATTATCGTAGCGTTGATGTCATGAAACAAACCATTTCTCGCCTCGTCCCCGTTGAGCATCGTATCGACATTCCGAAGCGACGTGATAACTTGCCAATCGGCGACTCTGAAATTCCAGCGAGTATTCTTTACGCCTCTGTAGTGCGAGCATGTGGACAACTGGGGGACCGCCGCGCCCTCGATACGTGCCTTAATGCGACCGCAGACTTCGATCCC
>DAIQNC010000240.1:5354-6259 GCA_036788655.1 Ktedonobacteraceae bacterium | reverse complement strand
GACTTTCGTACTTCGCTCCTAGTTTCCGAAGAAGGCTTGCCACCATTGCTGCCAGAAGCCCTGTGGTGCGCTCGATTTCGCGTGTGGTTTCGCGGTTGTCGTTCCCGTACTTCCACCATTCACAATGACCACAACATGCTCGCCGGGTTTGCTGTAGCCAAGTTGCTGACGTGCTTCGTTCTCAATAACCGAAGGATCATTGTAGTGTTGCGCCAGTTTTGCCAGAGCATCGTGATGAGCCTGCGTCTGTTGCAATTGCTGCTGTGCTACCTGCACCTGTTGCTCTAGCTGACTATTCGACCATGCTTGCGCCAGTGCGCCCAGCAAGAACGCCAGACAAATCAGTACAGTAATCCAGATAGCCGTTTGCGTGAATATTGAATTTCGACGTGCGCGTAGTCGTCCAAACGTCTCACCCATGCCAACGGCGGATGTGACGCTTGCAGATGACAACCTTGCAGCCTGCCCACTCGGCATCATACGTCGTCGCTGCGATGTCCTTCTTGATGGCACGTGTCGCTCCTCTCCTACTCTCTACACGTAATAGACGTTGCTTGTGTTGCATTTTACAACATCTTGCAACATTTGTCTGGCTTTTTTTAATACGTTGCTAATATTAAGAAGAGTTAGCGCATATGCAAGATGAGCAAGCCCATCAGATCGAATCCCGCCAACGTACACATGATTGCGAAGCAGATAAGCAGCACATTCCTTTTTATATTGGAACCCGATGTACTACGTCCTTCCCTTTTTACGTCGGAACTTACTTCATTGAACTCTTCGTTCCAATAGTCCATTGCCCCCTGAATTTCCACTGGCTGCTCCGAGGTAGTTGGAAAGAATAACGGCTCACGCACAATTGGTTCCGTCTGACGCTGTTCATAATAACGTGTCAGCATGGCATC
>DAIQNC010000240.1:4983-5344 GCA_036788655.1 Ktedonobacteraceae bacterium | reverse complement strand
ATATCCATACATGGTGAGGCGTGTGCTGATAGCTTGCTCGAACGACGTGTAGACCTCTTCATCGTCGCCAGGTGCGTAGGAAGAGACATGAACCGTCTTCATTGGTACAGTTGCGTACAATGTTTCATGTGTAGATACAGTGTTGTTCATAAAAAATGCCTCTCAAATTAGATATGATTCATGTCTTTCTTTGCTACCTGTTGCTCTTCCTGAGCTTCTCTCTATTTCTCTATACGTCTCTTCGTTTCACTCATATCAATTCCTTATACGCTCAAGTCTAGTGGAAATGGGAGACAAATCCATGAGTCATTTGACCCATTTTTCGCCGAGGACAGGGATCATATAT
The DNA here is from genome assembly GCA_036788655.1 of Ktedonobacteraceae bacterium. GTDB lineage: Bacteria > Chloroflexota > Ktedonobacteria > Ktedonobacterales > Ktedonobacteraceae > JBBQVS01. The sequence continues at coordinate 4,998 of DAIQNC010000240.1, read as the reverse complement.
CCATGTTGTGTCGTG
>DAIQNC010000240.1:0-4963 GCA_036788655.1 Ktedonobacteraceae bacterium | reverse complement strand
CAGACAGCCGTGATTTATCACGACACAACATGGGAAGAGAACAATCGTAGGGGTACAAAAGGACGAGGTAGTTCACAGACGGGCGGTAATCTGCTACAATCTGTTGCATAGATACTAGAGAATGAGGCTGTATTGTGCGTCCTACCGACTATTCAAGCAACGGGTCACGTGCGTTGCGTATTATATCCCTGCTCATCTTCTTTTTGCTGCTTGTTACGCCTGTCATCATTGTCCAGGGATATGTTCACGCATATGCTCCACTGCAAACATCGCAGACCACCGCGTCTTTGCATGTACCCGATGATATCGCGCTGGATACGCACTTACCAGTGCAGAGCGTCGCACACCAGAGTTCCTTCACGAATGTGAATGCAACATTCGGCTCGCGCTTCAACTTTTCCGTGAATCCTGCAACGGAAAGCGTCGAAACTGGAACCGATGGGATTTTTCATGAGAATGCGGCAAGCTATGTTGTCGGCATCGCTCCGAAAGGAGAGCATCAAACACTTCTCTTCCACATGGGCCACCTCAATAATCAACAGGGAGATTCGTACCTCGCCAACGAGACATGGACGCAGGGTCTCACCACGACACGCTGGCAGGGTGACGCCTTGAACGAGGATATGCACGTCGTTGTGAACATTATCAGTCCCTTTCAAGGTGAGCCAGCGTGTACAGTGATTACCAGTTGCCCCCACGCCGTTGCGGATGACACACTTCCACTCCTTATAATCGGCATTCGTCTGCAAAACATGAGTGCTAGTTCACATACAGGCGCATTTCTCTTTGGCAGCAATCGAGCCACTACACCTGATAGCTGTTCACAGGAACAAACAAATGCCGGAACATCTGTTACGCTCTTCTCCTACGCTTCAACAGCCGATGCAACAGGTGGAACACTCTTTCTGGCAGGGAATCAACATACCTGGGCATGTCAGACATCTCTACCTGACCGTGCTGGTCTCGCCTGGAACTATACACTTCCTGCCGGGCAGAGTCGTACCGCCTACATGCTCATCGGGGGATGGAATGCATCACAGAACCTCTTCGTCAATACGCAACTACCTACTGGTTGCCAGAATGAAGCACTCTACGCAACACACGAATGGTCTTCTGAGCAATCTGTCGTCAACTTCGCCCTCGATAATCTCTCATCCGGCGATAATCTGTTGGGACAGGCACAACAGATGGAAAATCAGTTAATCACCAACAATATTCTCTCCCCTGAGCAACGTTGGATGCTCGGCGAAACACTACGTAGCTATAAGGCCAATAGCTGGTTGCTCGTCCATCCATGTGCTAACGATGGCAGTGCCGTGCCTTACGATGCCGCTGTCTATGAGGGAACATATGGGCTACTCTCGACGGTGGATGTCATGCATGATTATGGCTACTTCGAGATAACGCATGTTCCCTGGTTCTTCCGTGCCGAGATGACAACGGTGCTACAGAATGCCACAACCAATACAAATGGGACATATTTTCAGCACGATCAAGGCGGCGACACCACATCTGATGGGTCTTGCACATCACCCGGTTCAGGTGTACCGACGATACGTGCCACCTGCTACGCGCCGCCATACATCACAAGTGGTACGCCTATGCCTACCGAGGAAAATGCTGATGTTGTCCTATTGCTCACATACTACACTGTAGCAACAGGCGACCATTCGCTTGCTACACAGCATCTCGATGTGCTGAACGCGACGATGGAACACAATCTGCTCGTGGGCAATCCACAAACGGGTATCGCCTATGCAGGTCAGGATACCGCTACAACCTATGATGCTGCTAGCGACTGTCTGCACAACGTTGGCACAGATGCTGGCAACCAGTATTATCTGGGATTGAAAGAGGCAGCGACCTATCGTGCAACTTCCTATCTTAATACCATCGTCTCTCACAATGCAAACAACTCGTATAGTACGATATGGAGTAGTGCTGCGACGAAGATTGAGGACGCGATGGTACAAGAGTATAATTCCCATGGCTTTCTACCTCTTGCTGATAGCACTGCCTTCAGCAATTGTGATGGACGCAGCATCACACTTGGCGAAGGTCTGTTTTATCTGCACTTGAGTGGACTTGACCAGACGATGAATCAAACCTTGCTCTCAGACCTGTCGAGCCAGTATCTCACAGACCTATCACAGAGTACACTCGCCTCATCGACAATTCCGGGAATTGTCACTATGACTTCGACAGTAGCGACGGGTTCGCAATGCAAAACAGGGCATTGTCGCCGCTATGAGTGGTTCAGCAAAGCGGTACTCTCCAGTCTGGTTGCCGATATCGTCTACACACAACACGGATGCATGAATTGTGCGCGGCTCGACCTGTCACAGGCCGCCTATGCCCACAATCTCGACCTCAAAAGTAACTTTAGCGATGGCATACGCTCCGATACAAGCGACTGGGACGGTCATCTCTACCCACGTGGAATTATTTGCTGGGCGTACTTGAGTTCTCTATATTGATAACATTCTATTCTTCCATGACCCGAAATCTACAGATTATGACATCCTCTATATACTGGTCTCATAAGGTACTTCTACGCTATTCATTAGAGGAGTTGTCAATGTCGTCCGTACTACCCATATCACCCACACTACCTTTATCGCCATTACCCCCCGTAGCATTATTACCTGTACTTACGCCTATCAATTCATCGAAAATATCGACCAGACCTGCATATCAGCGGAATTTGAATAGTTATCTCGATTTCATCTGGCAAAACTACTTTGCCGATCTATCGCATGTCAACGAGGTACAAATTGCGTATTGTCGTCCGTGGAAGACACGGCTTGGCCTCATTCGCATGTCACTGGATAATGCTATCTCATTTATTGGCATTAACTCTCTGCTTCGCTCGGCTCAGGTTCCCGAATGTGTATTGCTCACAACGATTGCTCATGAGCTTGTTCATTATACACACGGTTTCGGCTCACCCCTTCCACGCCTCTACGAACATCCACATGCAAATAGAGTGGTTGAGAAAGAATTGGAGCGACGCGGCCTCGGTTCCGTACTTCACGAATGCGATACATGGATAGAGGAGCAATGGTTTGAGTATTACGCGGACTATTACGCGCAGAGAAAATCAGGTTTTTGAGGAAAAATCTCTTGACAAGTACATACAGGTATGATATAGTGATGCTAACCCCAGAGAAATACACATCATCCCCTGTCTTGCAATGGTTTCCACACAACAGGAGTGATGTGAAGCATTTCTGGTTTATATGTCTGTTCGTAGACACCTCTTAACTATCTTTCATCAAGGCGTTGTGTATATCGTATTGCACAGTACAATACAGCTAAGTACACGGTCCGCCTGCTAACATGCAAGCAAGAGTTCGGTACAGGGTACAAACTTTCACCTACCACTCTTCCAGACGCTCGACTGATGAGCCGCTTGCACGTTCTCGTACATTCCCACAACATCGGTTCTACGCAGAAAGGAGAATGGACGCATTCGCGTCATCGCGTACTACGTGATGGCTGCATGTACAATGAAGCGTCCTACAGATTGTGAATATTGCTGAACTAGAAACTAAGACTATCACCGAGTTACGTGATATCGCACGTGACATCGAACTTTCCGGTTATTCCGCCCTCAAAAAACAAGACCTCGTGTTCCGCCTTCTCCAGGCCAATACAGAGCAACAGGGAAATATCTTCAGTGCCGGCGTCCTGGAGATCGTCGAAGACGGCTTCGGCTTCCTGCGTCAGGAGCGGTTCCTTCCTGGCAATATGGATGTCTACGTCTCGCAGTCGCAAATACGCCGCTTCGGTCTACGCACTGGCGATATGGTCTCCGGTCAGGTGCGCCCCCCAAAGGACAATGAGAAATACTACGGCCTGTTACGTGTCGAAGCAATTAATGGTATCGACCCCGAAGTTGCGAAACGTCGCCCTCACTTCGATGTCTTGACCCCTATCTTCCCACGCGAAATGTTCAACCTTGAGACCACTCCCGCGAATATCTCTGGACGGATCGTCAACCTCGTCTCTCCCATTGGTCGCGGACAGCGTGGCTTGATCGTCTCCCCACCAAAAGCTGGTAAGACGATGCTCCTCAAATCTATCGCCAACTCCATCACCGAGAACTATAGCGATGTCCACCTGATGATCGCGCTGATTGGTGAGCGACCTGAAGAGGTGACGGACATGAAGCGTTCGGTTCGCGCCGAGGTGATTAGCTCGACCTTCGATGAGCCAACAGAGGCACATACTCGTGTCGCCGAGATGGTGCTGGAACGCGCTAAACGCCTCGTCGAGAGTGGACGCGATGTGGTGGTGTTGCTCGATAGCATCACACGTCTGAGTCGCGCATACAACCTCGCGGTACAACCCAGTGGACGCACACTCTCCGGTGGTCTCGATCCAAGCGCACTCTTCCCACCCAAACGCTTTTTCGGTGCAGCCCGTAAAATCGAAGAAGGTGGCAGCTTGACTATCATCGCTACCGCCCTTGTCGATACTGGTAGCCGTATGGATGATGTCATCTACGAAGAGTTCAAGGGAACGGGCAACATGGAACTGGTGCTGAACCGCAAACTCGCGGAACGCCGTGTTTTCCCTGCCATCGACATCTCCCTCTCCAGCACACGCCGCGAAGAGTTACTCCTCGACGACAAAACCATGCGTGCTGTTGTGGTTATGCGCCGTATGTTCTCAACGCTTGCCGACCAGCGTGGTCTGGAAGCAATGGAAGCGTTGCTGCAACAAATGGCGAAGACCAACAACAACATAGAGTTCCTTGCCTCATTACGAAGCATCCTCTAAATTTCATATTCCCAGATTACCTTGTAGTGCGGCGATTCATCGCTGGCGAGTTCCATGAATATATGGCGCACGTCAGCGATGAATCGCCGCACTACAGATAGCCATCCGAAAACAGGACACCATAGCCAATTTTGGCTATATTTCACCTTGTTTCAGGAAATTCCAAGACATTTCATAG
>DAIQNC010000239.1:0-6262 GCA_036788655.1 Ktedonobacteraceae bacterium | reverse complement strand
TTCAGGTGCAGGTGTAATCTGTCGATGATGGCGAAATCTTTGATGTGTAACTCAAGTAGCATGTTCGTCTTTGGTTGCCTGGGTACTATCGTTGATAAGTTTTTGCTTGATGACTTGATAAAAATAGGTTGCTGGTCTGCGTCTCAGAAAGACGGCTTCGTACTTACTTGTGTGAACGGTGACAGTCGCTCCATTCTTAATCTCGCGGTTCATCTGTCCATCGGCAGAGAATACGCCATCCTGTGAGCCAGTAAAAATCTGAAGGCGCACCTGTGCTTCCGGTGGCAGGACGAGCGCACGATCAAACGTAAGATGTGGAGCAATGGGTGTCAGGACAGTGCTTTTGACCTGTGGATGCAGGAGCGGGCCGCCGACAGCCATATTATAAGCCGTTGAACCTGTCGCGGTAGAGAGTATCATCCCATCGGCATAGGTGTTGTTGTAGTGATGATTGTCTATCCAGACCTGCATTTGCACGACGCGAGGCCATGTGCCACGAGCGATGACGATATCGTTGAGCGCGAGAAAATCCTCTTTCTTCCCATCTTGTTCCAACGCAGCGTGAAGGAGTGCGCGTTTATCGAGCCAGACCGATGAGTCGCGTTCAAGGTAGAGTGGAAGTTCGGACTCGACCTCTGATGGCTCAAGCTCGGTCAGGAAGCCAACGCGCCCGTAGTTAACGCCCAGAATAGGAACATTATCGTAGGCGCACAGGCGAGCGGCATTCAAAATCGTGCCATCGCCGCCCAGCACAATGACCAGATCGCAGTCTTTGAGCGATGGGTCGCGTCCCTCTTCTCGCTCCTTGCTAATATCGATCACACGCGCCCGAAGGCCCATTTTTTGCACAGTTGGGACGAGCTGCTCGGCAACACTGGCGGTATCTTGCTTGCGTCCCTGGTAGAAAATGGCAATCGTCTTCACGAAAAACACACTCCAGATAAAATGAAACACAACAGGCGAATAGCGATCAAGATGAGGGCGTAATGATGGAGATGAACGAAATAATCCAGGAATTATGTAGGGACAGATTCATCACGCCCGTGTGAATATGGATATCGTTTGAGACGGACGTGATGAATCTGTCCCTACATAATTCCCGTATGAATTTCTCAATCACCAGAATTAGCCTCTATGGATAATGGTACGTTGTAGGTATGAGCAGGGCGTCATGAATGAAGTCCCTACAACCCTTTGTAATGGTACGCCATAGGGTGATGATTGTCAACTATTATGCTTCGGTAACATTTTTATCTTAGTTGACACGCTATGTCCCAGTTGTTGCTCGACGAACCAGAATGCGTCTTCTTTGGAGTGAATTTGCCCATCGGCGCGAGCCTCGGCGATTTCGTCGAGGAGTTGTCCGACAAGTGGACTGGGAGCGATGCTGAATTTTCGCATGAGTTCTTCGGCTTGAACGAGATGTGGGGGCATAATCACTTCGCGCTCACGGATGTAGCGAGTGAGCATGAGCCGTACTGTGCCGAGGTGCTGTGTCCAGGCGTCGGTGAGTTCCTGGGGTCCGCGCATGGCGAGATGGTCGGCGAGCGAGATAAGGGCGACAAGGATACCAGTCGGGCCGAGATCGACAAAATAGCGACGAACGGCGCGTGGTGTGAGTGGGTCACGACTCAGTTGACCAGGACGCATGTGATTGGCGACAATCTGGCGTACCAATCGTTGCTCTTGCGTACTCATGTTGATGCGGTGCGCGATGGCTTGCGCGAGTGGAACACCCGCCTGTGGATGTCCATAGAACATGATTTTGCCATCCTCGTTAATCACCTGTGTCACCGTTTTGCCAATGTCATGCAGGAGTGCGGCAAGCTTCATGGTAGGAGAAAGCAAGGTGGCAAACTGGAAACACTTTTGCTGCTCCGCTTCATGCAGCAATATCTGTAACTCTGTTAGGTCGTCATGTTCATCGTTCAATGGTGAGCTACGTAGCTCTTCTGATGGCAGTTGAAGCGCATGTGCGAGACGTTCCAGTGCGGAGACCGTTTCGAGCGAGTGATCGAAGACATCCCAGTTGTGGAGTCCAGGCTGTTTCATGTCACGTGCAGGTGATAGTTCTGGTATGAGTGGAGTGAGAAGTCCATATGCATCAAGTAGGCGGAGATGGGCTGTAGCTCCATCTTGTTCAAGAATAGCATAGAGTTCAGCGTGAATGCGTTCGGGCGCGGAGAGCAGGATGAATGGCGCGTCGCGTTTGAGTAGCTGTTGTGTTTCTTCGTCCGGGCTGAGATTGTAGCAAATCATGAAACGAATGGCACGTAGCAAACGCAGTGTGTCATGCTTGAATACATCATTGTTGACAACGCGCAAGCAATGGGAGCGCAGGTCATTGGCTCCGTGCAAGGGGTCGATAAGCGGTAAGGTAAAAAGGGATGTATTATCAGTGAAGTGTTGGACGGCATCGGCAAAGGGGACAGCGATGGCGTTGATGGTGAAGTCGCGCTGTCTCAGGTCATGCTCGATAGTGTTTCCCTGCAACGGCACAATGTCAAAAATCTGCTCCTGCCCGTCGTGTTTACAGGTGATGCGTGCAGCTTTGACATTCATATGTGCATAGGAGCCGCCAAGCCGATTGGCGAGTTGACGTGCCAGTTCGTGTGCGTTTCCAGGCGTGGCGATATCCCAATCGTTGCAAGGAATATTGAGGAGCGCGTTACGTATTGCCCCGCCTACAAGGTAGGCCGATTGACGCTTTTCAGCAAAGAAAGCGTTCGTTATTTGTAGCAGGTGTAGTGTCCACGAATCCAATACTCTATTCTACTTTCGCTGAGATGGTATTATGAATTGCCCATCTTTTATCATACCATGTGTGTCTAGCCTGTCTTGTCGGTTATCCTTATTGATAGATGGTGAACTTTTACACACGCTTGCTGAATTCGCGTGGCACATGTATAGTAGAGGAAAGAGACCTGTTGAGAGGATACTGTGTATGGGTGAATATTTTTGTGTACGTGTGTGGGAAGTGCGAACTGGTATGGCGATGAAGGATGTGGAAGCGTTGGCGAAAACGGGCGTGTTGGAGATGCAACGCTGGATACCGGGAGTGAAGCAGGTGCGGTTGGTGCGTTTGCAGGGGGAGCCGCAACGCTATGTGATGACGACGACGTTTGCCGACCTCGCGGCTTATAGTTACTGGCAGCAGGTAGAGGATGAGGCATCCGATTACTGGGAACGCTATGCCTCGGTACAGATGCATTGGGAGCAATTATGCTCACTCGTGTCGGAATACGCAGGGGAGCTGGTGATGGACGTTTCATTGTAATGAGTAAGAAATTCGGGTATGGATGCCACAACTCATCTCAAATGAACCTGCTCTGTGGTACGATATAAACACTGAAATGCAACGAATGGCAAGGCTGTTTTTGTGCTAGAAGGACAGCATGAGTAACCACAGTAGTTCTTTAGAGCATACAAACTATGCAGGACAAAACTTTGGTGCGCTACGTGTCGTCCGTATTCGCCTTCCTGCTGATGCGAAGACGGATTTTCACAGACGCTATCCCCATGGCTGGTTGCCGGAAGAGGGATTGGTTCACCTGCTTACGCGACGCGAGACAACCATAGGACGGTCGCTTGAATGTGATGTTGTGCTGATGGATCCAACCGTCTCGCGTGAACACGCACGTCTTCAGTATAGCGAGCAAGGTTGGTGCTTGCAGAATATGACGCCCCATAATGTGGTGCGTGTCAACGGGCAGCAACTAATGGGTGGTGAATGTGTGGTCATTCATCCACAGGATGTGTTGGTGCTGGGAAGCACCATGCTGCAACTAGTTGCTCCGCGTGAACCTGGAGATCAGCAACAGACACTTCCGTTGCCACAGGTGACGCGCCATGCTACTACCTATCCCCCGAATGCTTTCTTCACTATGCAACATACGCCACCGCACCTTGCTGCTGTGCAACCATTAGCTGATGTGACACCTTTTCCTGCTGAATTGGATGCTCATGATGTCGTATCCTGGGATGACGAGCATGAGGAGAACGTCCTGGGGGCAGGAGTGACGATGCAGTTTGCGTTTCCGCAGCATATGGGAACACGCACACGCTGGCTTATTGCCAGTATAGGCATTACTATTCTGGTGGTGAGCGCAATTATCACCATTATATTTAATAGCATTGTCGGAATCAGCGCATTTGTGCAGGATGGCTTTTCCAGTATACTCGCGGCCTTAACGATACCGCTACTTCCGGCCTTTGGTATTATGCTGCTGGTCAACTTCATTGATCGTTTCGAGCGTGAACCCTGGTTTTTGCGTTTAGCGGCATTTCTATGGGGTGCGGTCATCGCTGTTCCCCCGACGATTGTGATTGAGACAAATGTGGGTCAGTTGATGCAAGCAGCCCTGGCACAGAGCAACGATATCCTGCTACGCTCGGTTTTGCAGGGTGTAAGCGTGGGTATCACGGAAGAGGCAGTCAAGGGACTGGGATTGTTGTTGCTCTTTTTTGTCTTGCGTGACGAGTTTGACAATGTGACCGATGGCATCGTCTATGGTGCGCTGATTGGCGCGGGCTTTGCGATGGTCGAGAACTTTATGTATTTTGCGCACAACGCGAAGGATTTTCTTCTCTTTTTATTTGTTATGCGTATCGTGCTTGGCTGGCTGTGTCACTCGACGTACACGGTCTGTTTCGGAGCCGCGTTAGGCTATATTCGTCATACGAATGTGCGCTGGAAGCATATTGTCATTCCCCTGATAGGCTTTCTAGTTGGAGTTGGTCTACATAGCCTCTTCGATTTCGTGGCGTTGTATGCGAACGCTCTGGTACTGGCATCCCCCAATAATTCGCAGGTGGCCTTGCTTTCGCTTATTGCCATCATTGGTGACTATGTACCGCCGTTCCTGGCGCAGATGGTGATTCTCTATATTCTCATCAAATCGCTGGCGCACGAAGCGGCGATTATTCGAGAGTTTCTGGCTCCAGAGGTGAGTAGTGGTGTGGTACAGGTCAACGAATATGTGTTGCTACAAAACTCGTTTCAACGCACGAAGCAGGAGCGCAAGATGTGGCGGCAGTACGGCCTCAAGCAGTGGCGTCGTGTCTGCGCCCTGTATCAGACAGAGATAGGACTGGCCTTCCGCAAATGGCACGTGAGCATGGGTGATAAGCCGAAATTAGGGTATCGTCAACCCGAAGATGCATACAGGCGGCGTATTAAAAAGCTGCGCCAGGAGATAGCACGGGGAATGGTGACACAATAAGTTCAAATTAGAAGACAAAGAGATATGCAAATGTCTTGTTTTTGGGAACCTGATAACGTCTGTGTTGTGCCATGGGTTTTCTGTCCTACGTGAAACTGGGGAATTTTACCGCATTGAGATACCTGGGAAAGAACATATGAATAACTTGCCTCGGTTCTCGCACCATATAGATTGGAAAGGAAACCATCTTGAAATTTCTTCTCACATCGGGTGGCATCAGCAACGACAGCATTCGTAACGCCCTGGTTGATCTGCTGGGCAAACCCATTGCAGAGTCCAATGCCCTCTATATTCCCAGCGCGCTGCATGCCAACCCCAATGGGCCGTACCTGATCGTCCGGCTGCTCCGTGGAGAGTTCAACACCTCCATGTGCGAATTGGACTGGAAATCGTTGGGCGTGCTGGAACTCACCGCGCTGCCAAGTCTCGGGAAAGAGCGTTGGCTCTCGCGAGTTCAGGAGACGGACGCCCTGCTGCTGGAAGGTGGCGATCCCCTGTATCTGTGCTACTGGATGCGGCAATCTGGACTAGCCGACCTCTTGCCAGAGCTTCCGCGCAAGCTGGTCTATGTGGGACTGAGTGCTGGGAGCATGGTGATGGCCCCCAGGATCGGGGAGGACTTCGTCAGGTGGAAGCCGCCTATCGGTGGCGATGAAACGCTGGGAATGGTCGGATTTTCGATGTTTCCGCATCTGGATAACGAGGACATGCCGGAAAATTCCCTGCACGACGCAGAAAAATGGGCCGCAGGAATGGATGTGCCAGCATATGCCATTGACGATCAGACCGCCATCAAAGTGATCGATGGCGTCGTGGAAGTGGTCTCTGAGGGGCATTGGAAACGATTTGTGTCCTAGCGTGAGTGCGTCCAAGAAAAAGAGGGTTATCAGACATGATAGTCCTCTTTTTTATCTCTTCGACTGCAATTCCCTGGTGTCTTCTGGCTTGCTATTCAGCCACATGCTTGTCTCGGCATGTGAAGGCTCCTACCCGTTATCGGTAAAAACGTGCTACAATGTCAATGTCTTAAACTCTGAGAC
>DAIQNC010000238.1:0-6274 GCA_036788655.1 Ktedonobacteraceae bacterium | reverse complement strand
GCATGGGATAGCCATCTGCTCGATTCAGGAATACCCGGTTTGCTACAACAAGATGGCGTCAAGGTCATGCGCTTTCCCGGTGGCTCGACCTCGGACTACTATAAGTGGCAATCGAATACAGCGTTGACCTGCTCCGTCTGTGGCGGCGTCTATGCCAGTGATACGTTTGACGCTTTCATGGGCGTCACAGGTGCAACGGGCGCACAGGCCATGATTACCGTCAACTATGGATCGGGAACGCCACAGGAAGCTGCTGGCTGGGTGCAATACGCGAATAAAGGTGGCCCCGGTTACAATGGTCCAGTGCCGACCTATGCCGGAGGTAGTAGCACAGGTCACACCTATGGTATCAAATACTGGGAAATCGGCAACGAACTCTATGGCAACGGAACCTATGGAGCTACCTGGGAATACGATACTCATAGTCCTGGACCAGCAACTTATGCCAATAACGTCGTCGCTTATAGTCAGGCCATGAAAGGCGTTGACTCCTCTATCAAAATTGGCCTCGTCCTCACCGCACCAGGCAACTGGCCCGATGGCGCGACAAGTGCTTCGTCTCCGCAACCCTGGAACGACACCGTTCTGCCCATCGCCTGCTCCTCTGTTGACTTCGTTGTTGTTCACTGGTACGCACAAGGGCCAACTGGCGAAAGCGACTCAGGCTTACTCGCAGCACCGGAGAATGGCGAAAACACAAGCGTGAGTTCGACACCGAGCATACCGAGCATGGTCTCCACACTGCGTTCCAAAATTAATCAGTATTGTGGCTCCCATGCGAGTGCAGTGCAAATTATGGTGACAGAAACCAATTCAGTCTCCTATAATCCCGGCAAGCAAACGGTCAGTCTCGTCAACTCCCTGTTCATGGTCGATGACTATATGAACTGGCTTGAGAATGGCGTTGCCAGCGTGGACTGGTGGGACATGCATAACAGCATCATGCCAAACGACAACAACAGTTCGTCATTATATGGCACTGCTAATTATGGTGACTACGGCATTCTTTCGAGTGGTGAAAGTGCAAGTGGTGTCAGTGAACCGCCAGCCGATACACCTTTCCCGACCTATTACGGCTTGCAGATGCTCAGTAAAATAGACAAGCCGGGAAATCAGATGATAGGAGCATCGGCTACTCAATGGCTAATTGCCACCTATGCAGTCAAGCAAAGCAATGGCGATATCGTCGTTCTCCTGATTAACAAAGACCCCAACAATGCCTATACCGCCAAATTGTCCTGGTCGGGATTTACGCCTGGCCCCAATCCAACCGCCTACTTCTATGGAGAGAACAGTACATCAGTCACTACCATACGTGAGTCTGGCCTTCCGCCCGATTACGTACAGTACCTTCCTCCATATTCTCTAACAACCTTAGTCGTTGCCCCTTAGCATCACCATTGACAGGGAAAACGAAGATAAACGAATGTAACGTGCAAGGAAGGCCAAGAAGTCTAGTTTTGCTGTTCCATTCAAAGCATAGCGAGACAGCCACTGTGTATTCATGGTGGCTGTCTCACTCCTATTGTTCAATTACAGACAATATGTTGCCAGCCGAGTCTGTAAACCACGTGATTTACCAGATGCTACCTTGAGCATCCATACGTTTAACATACACAGAAATTCGTTAGTCATCAATTGACTGATAGGCCAGCGTCCAGAAATCGAGGCAGACATCTGTAGGTCTGGGAGACTTCCATGCACACTGAGTCATGAGAAGAGTGATCATCTCCTCCTTCGGGTCTGCATACCAGGAAGTACCGAGTCCACCATCCCAACCGTAACGCCCCGGCACGGCGAACACATCGTTGCGTCTGGTGACAATGGAGACGCCAAATCCCCATCCATGACTATCAAAGTAGCCAGGAACCAGCCCTGCTCCATCCTTCTGCCCGGAGGTCAACTGATCGGTTGTCATGGTCTCGACCGACAGCCTCGACAGAATGCGCTCGCTGCCGTATTTGCCCCACGAAAGCATCATCTGTCCGAAAGCCAGATAGTCGTCGATGGTCGAAGCAAGTCCAGCGGCGGCAGATGGGAAAGTGGGCTTCTGGCTCCATTGTCCCCCTTTAGCCTCATCAAAGACGGCTAGCTCTCCGTTCTGGGGATTTGTTCCGTAACTGGTCGCCAGTCGGTCAAGCGATGTCGCTGGTACGCTGAAACCTGTATCTTTCATACCAAGCGGCTCGAAGATGCGTTCGCGGAAGAATGTTTCAAGTGGCTGACCTGAGACACGTGCAATCAACACGCCCAGCACATCGAACCCCGTGTTATACATCCACTTTTCACCCGGCTGGTACATAAGCGGAAGTTGCCCTAGTCGGCGTATCCATTCATTCGGTTCCGGCATCATTGATGGACTCGGTGGCCCCATGCCGATTTGTCGCTCATTCGCAACTTTTAGAATAGGGTATGCATCTGGCAATACCGCCAATTGCCCAAAACCCATACAGAAGGTGAGCAGGTCGCGCACTGTGATTGGTCGATTCGCAGGTACTGTGTCATTGAGCGGTCCTGCCAGCCGTTTCAACACCTTACGTTCAGACAGTTCGGGGAGCCAACGATCTACCGGATCGTCCAGGCGCAGCTTGCATTCCTCAACAAGAATCATCGTCGCTACTGCCGTGATGGGCTTGGTCATCGAAGAAATGCGGAAGATCGTATCACGTCTCATTGGCTCCGAACCATTGATCGCCTTCATGCCAATTGCATCGACATGCACCTCACCCCGGCGGCTCACTAGCGATACGAGGCCAGGCACTTCGCCGCGCTCGACATAGCTGCTCATGACATCGTGCATACGATTGAGTCTCGCGTTGGAAAGTCCTGCGGTACTCATCATCTGTTCCTCTCATTTCGTTCTCTGGTCTGTAGGAGCGTTATTCGATAACGCCCTGGATGTCGTGTACTGAGACGTTCAAGGCATTAACATCCAGGGCGTTATCGAATAACGCCCCTACAGAAACCTATCTACTCATTTTGGCCTTTGGTGTAGTTAAACATCCAGTTGAAGCCAAACTTGTCAGTCACGTCGCCGAATATTGCGCCCCAGAAAGTGTTCTCCAGAGCGTGTCCGCCCTGTCCACCAGCAGCGAGGTTCGCGTAGAGCGTTCGTATCTCTTCCTCGCTTTTGCATTCGAGGAGTAGCGAAACATTACTGCCATTCGCAGTTTGTGGCCCCATCAAATCGGAAGCCAGTAGCAAGAAACCATCGTTCGCAAGCTGGGCGTGCATGATGGAATTATGCATCTCTGCTGGCATCTGCCCTGCCGTCGGCGAGTCACCAACCGTTTGCATTGAAAGTTCACCGCCGAGGCACTCCTTGTAGAATGTCATTGCCTCACGACAATTGCCATTGAAATGTAAGTACGCTTGAATCTGTGCCATGTTGATTTCGCCTTTCACGTTTCAGTTTGTTGTTAACCCGATAGTTAACGGGTTTGCAGGAGATTTTGTACCACATCCGGTATCATCCACTTGAATTCCCATACTTATATTTATTCTTTTTGCATTGGCTAGAAGTGGAAGAAGTTGGGCTCATCATGATAATGAACTTTTACAACAGATGTCAGGAATTGTGTAGGGACAGATTTATCACGTCCGTGCAAGGGATATTCTTATACGCACGGACGTGATAAATCTGTCCCTACACAATTCCTGATCTTGAACATGATTTTTCTTTATTCATTATAGCTATCTGGCAAATCTCTGAGCCGAGCGTTCACGCGCTTTAGCAGCCTCTTCATCACGATCTTTTGGTGGTGCGTTGGTTTCGAGTGAATCGAGCAGGTTACGAGTTATGTCCGTTATCGCGTCAACGGCGGCAAGAAATGCGGCTTCGTTGGCCTTCGATGGCTTGTTGAAACCACTTACCTTTCGTACAAATTGCAATGAGGCAGCACGAATCTCGTCCTCAGTTACAGGCGGTTCAAAATTGTAGAGCGGTTTGATGTTTCTGCACATAAGCATTCCCTCGATTACTGATACTAATTGATATCTACACTTCTATTCTTTTTGGTCTAACAAATAATGTCAGGATATAATATCTCAGAGACAATTACTACTCTCTGTCGAATAAAGTCGAGCAACATTATGAATAAGAGTAATGTTCCTACACCTGTGTGGAACGCTTCAATGAACAATTGGGAACCTGTCGATTTTCGGAACGGGCAGCAAGTCGTGAAGTGGCCTGATGGCTTCAACCCTCAGCTTTTACCCATCCCTGAATATAATGAAGGTGATCGTGTACAATTCGTTCGAGACGAAACGTGTGCGCGTGAGGGCACTGTTCGTCAAGTCCTCTTTCAGGGCGATATGCTACACTTGCAACATCTCGCTCTGGATGCCGATGCGATCATCTATATCGTCACGGCTCGCGGTCACGACCATCGTATCAAGGCTTCCTCTATACTTGGACGCTTTGTTTCACTCGAACGACTTTCACGCATCTTTCCGCCACAAGATGTGTAGGTTACAATCAACGATTGATAAAGGAGGATTTTCACGATGTCAATAGACCTTTCACATATCTCAGTTGCCGATGATCATTGTCACGGCATTTATCGCACTCAAGGGCCGATGGATATCAAAGAGTGGCGACAACATTTCACGGAATCACATGATTCCAGTATGCGCGAAACCCACGTGGCTACCACGCTCTTCTATCACCACATTGTTCAGGCTCTGGCATCCTTCTTCGATTGCGAACCGGCTGAGGAAACAGTGCTGAATGCTCGTAACCAGTTGAGCGCAGAACAGCTAATAAGCACACTTTTACGAGATGCCAACCTCGCAGCTCTGTTCGTGGATAAGGGCTACCCCTCAGCAGATTCAGTGCTTCCTGATGCAACACTGAGCTACCTCGCCAATTGCCGTGTTGCACCAATGTTGCGAGTGGAATTGGTTATGCAAGATTTGATTGCACAGCATAGCACTCTGGACGATGTTATCGAGGCGTTGAAAACGGCACTACAAGATGTTCGCGGACAGGGCTACGTCGCGCTCAAAAGCATCGCGGCCTATCGCACGGGCCTAGCCATTCGTCGCTGGGAAAGGGATGATGTGCTTGCGTCTTTTGCCGAGGCACGACGCGAGGTTGAGGCAAAAGGTTCGGTGCGTCTTGCTCACAAACCTTTGCTGGATACACTCTTATTTACCGTCTTCGATGCCGCCGCCATGCAGGAATTACCCATTCAATTTCATACCGGCTATGGCGATGCAGATGCGGATATGCTTCTCGCCAATCCGCTGCACCTACGTACTGTTTTCGAGACGCCTTCATATCGCTCGATGCCGATAGTCCTGCTCCATGAGTCCTATCCCTACACAAGACAGGGTGCGTATCTAGCAACAGTCTACGAGAATGCATACCTCGATATATCGTATGCTATCCCCTTCCTGGGATACAGCGAAATGCTCAATTTCACTCGTGCTGCTCTCAGCGTCGCACCCTACTCCAAACTTCTGTACGCCTCAGATGGTGTGGGCATCCCCGAATTGCACTGGTATAGCGCACATACCGGACGCCGCATCATAGCACAGGTACTTGAGGAGTGCGTTGCTGACGGTGATTTGCGTAATGGAGATGTCGAAGATGTCGCAAGTGCAATTTTACGTGACAATGCCTTACGGCTATATAGCATAGAAGATGCCTGAAGAGGGCAGATACTACCATATCCTCACCTCATGCAAATTGCTCATTGAATAATACCTCAGCAATAGAAGATTACCGACGTAGAAAAAACTTCGGTACTCGTTTATTGCAATAAATGGTGTCCCAAATTATCACGAAATTACCGATTTTTTACAGGACAGTGAGAAAGTGAATGCAGTTGCAAATGTAGTATGCATCTGCTATACTTTGTTTGGAACAAAAGTACAAAATTTTGAGGTGCGTATGGACGCGAAAGATACTCAAGAAAACTCGCCACAGGTGCTAGTGTATATTCCGGGCATTCTGCGAAAGACTGTTGGTAATCAATCACGAGTCACCGCTACTGGTAGCACGGTTCGCACACTTATCGATGCACTCGAACGTGACTATCCCGGCATGCGCTTTCACCTCTGCTACGAAACTGGCGAACTTCGTACCTACGTGAATATTTTCCTCAACCGCGAAAATATTCGCTCGCTTCAAGGTCTCGATACCTTGCTCACTCATGGTGCAACCGTTCACATTCTCCCATCCGTCGCTGGCGGTTGACATGGTTTGAAACACTGCACGTTTCCAAATCTATTCAGGAGGCAATTTCATGAACGCTACCCCGACCTATCC
>DAIQNC010000237.1:0-6280 GCA_036788655.1 Ktedonobacteraceae bacterium | reverse complement strand
CAGCAACACAATCTTCTTGCACACAGTACAGCAAATCCGAACGGAGTAAACGATGTGGCACTATGACCCTGCACACACACATTCCTCACAACTGCTTCCTGATGTAAAACGCTTTCTCACTGAACTCAATGCATCGAATTTCTTTAGCCCGGATGCCCCGCTGTATATTGCACGTGCGCCGGGGCGTCTTGACCTCATGGGCGGCATCGCCGACTACTCAGGCTCACTCGTCCTCGAATATCCACTCGAAGTGGCAACACTGGTCGCCGTACAATCCTCAGAGACTCCATTCGTAAGCATTGTGAGTGAGGGTGATAGAAGAAACGTGTCACATGTAAACATTCCCCTCGATGTGCTGTGTCCTGGCAATGGTCCCTTAGCGTATGAGGATGCACACCGTCTTCTGACAGCCAATGAAGAACAGGCATGGGCCGCATATATTGCAGGTGTGCTAGTGGTGCAGAGAGAATGTCAGCTTCATATGCATCAAGGCGTCAAGATACAGGTGCATTGCGAGGTTCCAATTGGAAAGGGAGTGAGTTCGTCTGCGGCGTTAGAGGTCGCAACGATGCACGCACTCTGTGCGTTGTTCGACATATCGCTTGAAGGGGAAAGAATGGCCTCTTTGTGCCAGAAGGTAGAGAATCGTATTGTAGGGGCGGCCTGTGGCATTATGGATCAAATGACGAGTGCCTGTGGCGAGGAAGGAAGCCTTTTACACCTGCTATGTCAGCCAGCACATCTCTCACCATCAATACGCCTTCCAGACGACATTGAAGTATGGGGCATCGACTCCGGTGTACGTCACACCGTTTCGGGAAGTGACTATACAGCCGTGCGCGTAGGGGCATTTATGGGCTATCGTATCATCGCGGAACGTGCTGGCCTCACCGTGACACACTTTGCAGAGGGATATGTTGAAATTGATGACAGGCACTGGAGCGGCTATCTCGCAAATATTTCGCCCTCAGAGTGGGAAATACATTATCGTGACTTCATTCCTCAAGAACTGAGTGGCGAGGCATTCCTTGAGCAATATTCCGGCTTGACAGACAGCGTGACACACGTTGAGTCACAGCGACGATATGCGGTACGACAGCCAACGGCGCATCCCATTTATGAACACCATCGTGTTCAACTCTTCTGTGAACTGATACAGATGCATCCACTGAACGAAAGGCATCTCACACTGCTTGGTGAACTCATGTATCAATCTCATGCCAGCTATAGTGCATGTGGTCTGGGATCAAGTGGTACGGATGTATTGGTAGAACGTATCAAGCAAGCCGGGCCAGAGACAGGGGTGTATGGAGCTAAAATTACTGGTGGTGGCTGTGGGGGAACTGTTGCGGTTCTCGCCCGAAAAGATGCACGCGATATCATCGAGCGCATTGTTGCCCAGTATGAGCAGGAAACAGGACGAAGCACGACGCTCCTTCATGGCTCCTCACCTGGTTCTGCTGCATGGGGCATTCTTCGACTTCTCCCCTCCTGATGGTCATTTTGTAGAATGGAGACGTTTCTCTATTAAACACATTTCTTCGGGAGCGTATCAATGAGTATTTCAGAACAATGGTCTCCAGCATTACCAGTTGTGCAACTACGGATAGCACGTCCAACAGACCTTTTAGAAGAAGTTGTCGCTTTTTATCGTGACGGCATCGGGTTGTCAGTCATCGACTCATTTCAGAATCATGCTGGCTATTCTGGCGTGATGCTTGGTTTACCGGGGACACGCTATCACCTCGAATTCACCCATCATGAAGCAGGAAGTGATTGTCCTGCTCCATCAAAAGATAATTTGCTCGTGTTCTATCTCTCCGAGCGAAAAGAGATGGAGTGTGTAGTGGAGAAGCTCCATGCAATGGGCTATCCGTCGGTGGCTCCTGAAAATCCATACTGGAGTGCTGCCCACAGCGTGACGATAGCAGACCCGGATGGCTGGCGTATCGTCTTTATGTTGCTCTCCGACCCCCACCTGACATCCACGAGAGATGTCACTGCAACATCCTTCTGGGAGTGACATCCCTCGTGGATGTCAGGTGGGTTTCGGATACGCTCTTATTTGAGGTTAACTAATGCAAGTATATAGTCACAAAGTAGCACTTATCACAGGCGGTTCACGAGGTATCGGGGCTGCAACCGCAGTAGCACTTTCCCAACAGAATTATGATATTGCGATAACCTATCGTAACAAAGCGTCACGTGCAAACGAGGTTCTTGCCACCGTTACAGGCTATGGCGTAGCTGGACTCGCACGGCCCTGCGATATAACGCAGACAAACGATGTTACACACTTCTTCGAGGATTTCAAGCAGTGGGCAGACCATCTCGACATACTCGTCCTCAATGCTTCGGGTGGTATGGAACGCGACCTGGTTGCCGCCGATCCGCACTATCCGATGCATATAAACCGTGATGCCCAACTTGCCTTCGTAGATGCCACACTTCCACTGATGCATCCTGGTAGCACCATTGTTTTCGTCACCAGCCACTGGGCCTATTTGTATGGACAAATTCAACAAATTCCTGCTTATGAACCCGTTGCGGAAAGCAAACATGCCGGTGAACAGGCACTACGCGCCCGCCAAAACGAGTTCGAGACGCTTGGCATACGGCTTCTCGTGGTGACAGGTGACTTAATCGAAGGAACCATCACACCGAAATTGCTTGAACGCACGGCTCCCGGCCTCATTGCTCATCGGCGTGATACATCGGGTGCATTGCCAACTGCAACAGAGATGGGTGAAAAAATCGCACAGGCAGCGATAGATACGAACCTGTCAAGTGGCTCAACAGTTGTCATTGGTGAGCCATTAGAGACGATGCTTAATAGCCAGTAGTATTATCTTTGAAAATCTCTTCTGACGCCTGAACAACCATCTCTACCGTGACCCCTTTCAGGCACACATCGCCAATAGGACACGTACCATATCCACACGGGCGACAGGCAACATCATATTTCAATACGCGAAATGGGCCGGGCATAAGTGGGCCATTCAATGCCGGGTCGCCACCACCAAAGATGGTCACAGTTGGAATGTTGAGCGCGTATGCAATGTGTGCTGGCCCCGTGTCATTGGTGATAAAAACACTCAGATGCGTCATGAGCGCACCAAGTGAGACAAGCGATGTCTTGCCTATCAAATTGAGATAAGGGACATGCAACAGGCTTGCAAGGTGTTCTCCCGTATGTTGCTCCTCTGGCTCACCAAGTAGTAGAACTGTTCCGCCGTGTCGTCGTTGGAGCATGTTGCCAACTTCTGCAAAGCGTTCGACAAACCAGCGTCGCGTTGCATCTCTGGCGGCAGGATGCAGCCCTATCAAAGGTGGCTTTACACAATGCATGTGCAACAATTGTTCCGCCGCTTGATAATCTTGTGTCCAGAGCGGAAATTCGAGTTGCTCACCCTGTTCTGGTGCGCCCAGGAAAGTTGACATTGCCAGTACAGTTCGTATTTCGTGTTGTCTCTGTGGATACGGTAGTGCTGCGTCTAACAGGCCAGCAGAATCGTCAAGGCGCACGAAACCTGCTGTCGTTCGTGCGCCAAGCAAGAGCGTGAAGGGATTTGAGAACAAGCCTGTACCCTGCATCTGTATCGCAAGGTCGAAGTGTTCATCCTGCATCTGTTGCAAAAACTGCACCGTTTTTCGTGGCTCAAATAACTGCTCGGCAATCCAGGGAAAACCGGGGAACAAGGCAACCTTATCAATGTAGGGTGAACGTTGAGCTAGCTCTTGCAGCATTGGCAACGTAATCATCGTGATTTCAGCATCGGGCAAGGCCGTTCGGATGGCGCGGATAGCAGGTATGGCACAGAGAAAATCACCGATACGTGAAGCACGCAGCAACGCGATTTTCTGTGGTGGCTCAGGAAAGCGTGATAGCAGCCCTGGAGCGTATGCATCCGCGTTACTCATTACGTTCACTCGCTCGCTTTGTGTAACGCTCAACCATCTCTGGCAACAGGTCGAGTGCATGTCCATCGACTGTGCCGCGCTCGTTCAATACTGTCGTTGGTACTTGCGAATAATAGGTTCCCGATGGCATGATCGCGCAGCCACCGTAGCGTCTCATCAACAGGTTTTGTACCAGTACCTCTTCTCCAGAATGCCAGCGTGGAAGGCGCGACCAGAAGGAAAATCCGCCCACATCAAGCAGTTTCTGACGATCATAGAGGATGCACGAAGCAGTCCATGCAACTTTGTACAGTCGAAACGTTCCCTCTCGTACAGCTAGACTCACATGATATGAGTTCGCAGCGCGATGCAATTGCCAGCGTTCCCATTGCGGCGACTCAGGCTCGACTACTTCGGGCCGAACCGGTCCATCCCAGAACTCCACGATTTGCTGCTCAGAACGTACATCATTCCGATGCGACAGACCAGCAGGGAACGCGCCTACGAAGCCGCAGCGTTCCCGTTCAAGCACATCGACGAGCTTTTCGACAACCCACGGCTCCATAAACACATCATCATCCAGATAAAGCACATATTTCGACTGTGCGTGTTCCAGCAAAAAATTCCGTTGCTCCGCGATGCCATGTACCTGTGGGCGTGTATGCCACTCGACCTCGCCACCACGCACTTCGATGATATGTAGCAGCGTTTGTATCACCTGCATCTGCTCAACTGGCTCCTGGCTTTGGTCTGAGACAATCACCCTCATCTGTCGGAATGTCTGTGATGCTATTCCTGAAAGCGTATAAATAAGCGATTCGAGCCGATTACAGGTAGGCAAAAGTACATCGACGCTGACCCTATCCATTTCATCCGCCATCACTACTGCTCCTTTATACATCCAACCTTACGTGCTACAATCAATCTTCCCCCACCATCATACTTCGATGACATATCCCATGTCGATAGACGTTGTGCCATTGTATCAAGCCATGTCTCAGGAAGACGTTTCCAGAAGAGGCTAAACAGACGACGTGTGCCTATCCAGACAAGTTGCAAGAGTTCCAGTGCATCCCAGAGCCAGACTTGCTCACGCCGCAAATAGGGACGTACCAGTTCCACTTCTAACCCGACGGCTTCAAGATGGCGTTTCCATTCCTGCACCGACCACAGATTAAGATGGTTCAATGCACGATTGCGCCAACGAGCATATGCTGGTACAGGCAGAAAAAGCCATGTGCTGAACGTGTCGGTTGGCGTCGTGAAGACAAGCCGTCCACCCATTGATAATATTCGAGCAAGAGACGCGAGTACCGTATCAATCTCTGAAATATGCTCAAAGACGGAGTTGCTCAGTACCATTGTGATAGACCCATCAGGAAGTGGTAATTGCTGAACGGGGAGTGCTTCGAGTCGTCCATATATATGCAATTTTGCAGCATGTTGTAGTGCTTGTTCATTGGGGTCTACGCCAAAATCGGCATATGGTAGGACGTGTGCCGTGACCAATCCATCGCCACATCCGACATCCATAAGTGGATGTTTATACGTCACATCGCGCAAAATAGCTATTTCGGCGGCTCGCCACAGTGCAAGTGAGGGGCCAAAGCGTTTTAAAAGATTTCTACAGGTTGCCGCATCCAGATACAAGCCACATTGCCCGTCTTGCTTGCAATGTTTATTCATCAAAATGTCCCCGAATACACAGAGCAGGCACGACATACTTCTGGTGGTTCCTCAGATGAGAGGTCTTGACGAAATTGCTCATAGTGTTCACCATGCCACAATTGCTCTGCACTTTGTTCGTTAATCGTGCCAAAGTTGATACGGTCAGGTGTAGAGACCATACAACATGGCATAGCGTAGCCTTGATAACTGAAATACGCGCCTTTCCAGGGCCAGTCACAACGTTGAGGGCCAGGAGTGCCGGGAGCATGAAGCTTCATACGGGTACGTGGAAGACGCACATCGATCCCCAACTCATTCGCTAGACGACGTGCTTCATCGAAATAGTAATCAATACGCTCTGGTTCCTCATTCAATAAAGTTTCGCGCTGCACAAAATCACGCATTGGTAGGTAGTGTCTGGGAAGACTCGACTCCCCAAAATCGTGACAGAGATGTTGCACAAAGACACGCTCTATTGCATACTGATGAGCTAGACGAATCAAGTCAGGAAGTTCATGCAAATTCTGGCGCATCATGACCATTACCAATTGTAAACGCGGCAATGTACTTTCCATTCGCTGACGCACCAATACTAATCGTTCGAGATTGCTCATCACGCGCTCAAAATGGGCGCGTATCCGAATACGCTCATAGGTTTCGGCAGTTGCTCCATCAAGTGAGATATGAATACAATTCAAGCCACTGGTAACAC
>DAIQNC010000236.1:3438-6323 GCA_036788655.1 Ktedonobacteraceae bacterium | reverse complement strand
ATCCTGATATTGATGAAATTTTGACGTGTACCTTTCCCAGCCACAGGGATAACTCGTTCAATCCGTTGAAATCATATATGCTGTTATTCAGAACTGCTCGCCAGATACGCAGAGGAAAGTATGACCTTGCAATCAATCTACGTCCGCGTTACTGGTGGAGTGCGGCATTAGCTTATCTTGCTGGCATTCCTAAGCGCGTCGGCTATGCTGTACCACCATGCCGACCACTTCTTACGCACGGCATTCCACGTGTACGACAGGAGCATTTCACCATCTCCTATCTTCGTCTCGCCAGCGCGGGATTAGCGGCTCTGGGATACGAGCCACTCGCGGAACCCTATACACCAGAAGAGTATCCTCTGTATTTTGAGCCGACGGAAGCAGAAAAGCAATGGGCGGTCGAACGCTTGAATGCTGTGAAGAAGACATCAACGCAACCAGTGGTCATCATCCATCCAGGTTCGGGTGGCGAAGTGAAGCTATGGCGAAACGAGGCATGGGCGACATGCGCTGATACCCTCACACAACCATCAGGAGCATTCCCCGGCGCGTGTATTCTTCTCACTGGAAGCAAGAGTGAGCTACCAGTCATGGAAAAAGTGGCAGCATCAATGACCTCATCAGCAACAATAATCACGGGTACAACGCTCGGTCAACTTGCAGCAGTCTTACAACAGGCCCAACTGGTGCTTGGCGTCGATAGTGGCCCGTTGCATCTGGCAGTTGCTCAGGGAACACCAACTGTTCGTATCTTCGGACCAACCGATGACCGTATCTTCGGACCATGGGGGTCACGTAAGCAACACGCGGTTATCACTTCAACACATCGCTGTGCCACGTGTCCTGCTATTCCCTGCAACAGGTTGAATTTCCGACTGGACGAAATTGCGGCACATCCCTGTGTTCGCATGGTATCAGAACAGGAAGTTCTTGACATCATTGCTCGCAATTTTCCCGATCTACTCGTGGCTTAGATGAGAGGCATAATGGACTATGGTATTGCAACTAGCTTCTTTTAAGGATTCCACTTCTCGTTTACATTCGCTTATACACCTTTTTTCAGGTAAACGTATTCTTATTATCGGTGATATAGTCGCGGACGAATATCTTATTGGCAAACCAACACGTATCGCACGTGAAGCCCCTGTCTTAATTCTGGAACTGCACGAAGAGCGCATCATTCCAGGTGGGGCTACCAATGTTGCGGTCAATAGTTCTACATTGGGAGCAGAGGTTTTTCTGGCAGGTGTTATTGGAGATGATGCTTCCGGTCGGCAACTTCAACGTAAATTGACCGAGATGCATATGCACCAGGATGGACTGGTCATTGATAGAAAGCGTCCCACGTCTACGAAAACACGCATCATGGCGGGCAGTCCACAGATTGTCCAGCAACACATCGTGCGTATAGACCGCGTTGATAGGTCTGAGGTGTGTGAGCAAAGCAAGCAAAATATTATACGCTATATTGAGCAAGTGCTGCCCACTATTGATGCAGTTGTCCTTTCTGATTATGAAAATGGCGTTATCAGCCCAAAAATTATCGAAAAATGCCTTCCTCTGGCACGTAGCTTGAATAAAGTGGTCGTGGTAGACTCGCATGGCTCCCTCTTCCGCTTCCAGGGCGTCACCGCACTTACGCCCAATCAACCCGAAGCTGAACTGACGCTCGGCATGACCATCAAAACCGAGGCCGATCTGGAGGAAGCGGGGCGGCAACTGCTAGAGCGAAGTCACGCTCAAGGCGTGTTGATTACACGAGGCAGCGAAGGCATGAGCCTGTTTGAGGTTGGCAAAACGCCGATACATATACCGATACATCCACTACAGAATGCCAGCGAAATCGTAGATACGAATGGGGCTGGCGATACCGTCGCCGCTACCTTTACGCTGGCATTGACAGCAGGAGCAAGTATGGCAGAAGCCGCCTATATCGCTAATGCGGCAGCAGCCCTCGTTGTACGACGCTTAGGATGCGCGAGTAATTCGCTAGAAGAACTGATGCACGTTATAGTGTAAGAGAGCAATATGAGCATTCAAATTGTCCCAATGGATAGTACAGATAGCACAAATGGCACGAATAACCCTTTGAACGAGTATGATGCATGGCGAGCATACTGGAATACACATGGGCAAGCCTGGCGCACTGAGCCTGAAATAGCTGCTCAACGCCAGGAGGAATTATCTGCTCGCCTTGCTATCGCTTCTGACATATGGAACGGACGTTATCCTTTCAGTGACTACTCGCTGAACCGTGCCGATATCGAGTGGTTGCTTGCTGAACTGCAAGCAACACCTCAGTATCAACATGAGCAACATTCACAGCATGTTATACTGGATGTTCGTGGAGCAAATCTAAGTAAGGTAGATTTACGAGGACTGCCCTTACATGCGCTTTGTGGAGGGTTGAGCGAGGAAGAGTGGCGTAATGCTACGCCAGAACAACGCGACATAGCGGCAGTACACATGGAACGCGCCGATATGCGTGGCACGTACCTTCAAGGTGCAATGCTGCATGGAGCGCACCTCGAAGGGGCTGACCTCCGCGACGCTCATCTCGAAGGGGCTGACCTCCGCGACGCTCATCTCGAAGGCAAAGGCCATTCGCTGAAACCGTTGCCAGCCGCCGATATGCGTATGGCATTCTTCGATAAGAACACACGCTTAGATAACATCATCCTGGGCAATGAAGCGAATGGCGTTGTGAAAGTCGCAGATGTCCACTGGGGTGATGTATCTCTCGCTCCTGTTGACTGGAGCAGAGTAGACAGGCTGGGCGATGAGCTGGATGCACGTCAATGGAAAGACCTCGATAGCTATCGAGCCGCAGTACGTGCCAATCGCCAGCTTGCCAACGCCATGCGAGCGCAGGGCATGAACGACGA
>DAIQNC010000236.1:0-3428 GCA_036788655.1 Ktedonobacteraceae bacterium | reverse complement strand
GCCCGTGCGCTCTATACACAGGGCTTACGCGAGGATGCACACCATTTCGCCTATCGCGCTCACGTTAATCGACGTGTTATTCTGCGCCGACAGTGGATTTTTCCACTCTTCCTGCGCCTTTTGCAGTATCCTCAGATGCCTTCACCACTTGCTTTACGTCGCATCGAACAGTGGTGGCAGAGCAAGCAACCACAGCATTCCATCCTTCCTTCCATCCTCTTTCGCATAATGCTCTTACTTGTGCTTCTGATTGCCTTTGCCGTATGGCAGCCGCTCGCATTCGCCGCTGTACTCTGTCTTCTTGTCGTGCCACTGGTGCTGTTCTATCTGCTACTACGGCGTCGCGCTCGCCTTGCCTATACCTATCAACCTGCACAGCCACTTGTATTGCCGCGCAACCTGACGACGGCTAAACAGAGGCAACAGCAAAAGTTTCTGCTACTGCTGCATTTCTTGCTGGGCAAACCTGTTGCTACTGTCACGCAACCACTACAGAGCCAATGGAAGTTTCCATCGCTACTCCTCTTCCTTGCACTTCTGGACAACACGCTCGTGAGTGGTGTGAAATATCTCTTTTCACTGCTTCTCGATGCACTGAGCGGTTACGGCTATAAATGGGGACGCACACTCTGCTGGTACGCGCTACTTATCCTGGGATTCGGTGTCTCCTTTGCTCTAGTAGCACATGTTTCACCGCTAGCTTCATTGCTCATGAGTATCGCATCATTCCACGGACGCGGCTTCTTCGCTACAAACAATTTTTCATGGAGCAGCCCTGTAGTAGCATTAGAGATAGGCGAGTCAATTATAGGACTCGTTTTTGGGTTATGTCTGCTCATAACGGTAGTATTTTATCGTTTGCGTGATTAACGTTCGGCTTTGTCGGCAACACAACATTGAGACGATAATTACGCCCCTGCTGTTCTAGCCAGACCCGACCACCATGCAGTTTGATAACTTCGGCACTCAGATACAGGGAAAGCCCCGATTCCAGCTTCTGGTGTGCTGGCTCCTGTTTGAGCCAGTATCCCGGCTCGAACAGGTGATCGTGTTCTTCTCCGTGTCTTTCCGAACCTTCATACTGCACAGAGAGGAGCATACTACCTTCTGTACTCTCGTGTTGCGGCCTCACAGTGATGATGGTTCCTTCTGTCGAGCAGGATGCGGCATACATGAGCAGAGTGGTAAGTACCTCCTGCATACGCATCGCATCGCACTGTACCCGCAGTGGCTCCTCATCGGCAATGACGATGAACAGGCGTTGTAGGTTGCGGTCTCGTACCTGTGCTACGACAGTACGTGCCAGTTGCACGAGATCGATAGTATCCGTCATGTCCAGTTCCAGACGATTGCTCTGTATGAGCGCGTAGTCCTGCATCCGTGTGAGCAAGGAGCGGGCATATTCGAGTTGAGAACGTAACTCCTGTACCTGCTGCTGTTGCGATTGCAACCGCGATTTCTGCAAACCCATCAGTGTACGCACTTGTACCTGCTCAAGTGCCTGCTGCGTCATCTGGAGAAAGCTGGCGAACGCCGGGAGTACCGTTTGTAATTCCCCGGTGACATACGAGGTCAGCACATGGGTGATATCCTCACGCTGCTGCTGAGTGGTCATGGTGTCCAGGACACGCTGGTAGAGCCGGGCATTCTCGACCGCCAGAGAGGTCATCTGCACCAGTTGCAGCAGCACGAGCCGATCTTCTTCGTGGAAGCTCCCTTCGGCTGTCTTGACCACCTGCACCACTCCCATTTCGGAGCCATCGCGCTGCACGAGAGGTGCTTCGAGCCAGTACGGTGAGGTGACAGGATGATGCAACAACGAGGCATACCGCTCTCGCAGGGGCGCAAGTGGGTCAGTAAGGGATTGCCGATATGCTACGTCCTGTGCAGGAGCGCAAGCAGGGAGCGTCTTGAAGTGGGCGTCGTCTGCCTGAGAAGAGGTGCTGACCAGCGTCTGCGCCCATTCCTGGTCGGGCGTGAAGCTGGTAAGAGCGTACTCGGCTCCCAGCAGGTCACGAGCCTGCTGGCTAATCAAGCCCAGCACCTGTTCGGGAGAAAGCGTTGAATGCACCGCCAACAACGCCTCATACAGTCCTTGCAGACGTGCCACTTGGCGTTGGGCATCGCGGACAGCCTGTTCACGTATGGAGCCAAGTTCCACATTGGTTCGCACTCGTGCCAGCAGTTCACGAGCCGAGAAGGGTTTCATCAGATAGTCGTCCGTCCCCAGTTCGAGGCCCTCGATGGCTGCCTCTTCGCCAGCACGTGCCGACAGGAGAATTACCGGGAGCCGTTGCGTGCGCGGATCGGCGCGTACCTGCCTGAGCAGTTGCAATCCGTCGAGTTCTGGCATCATCACGTCCGAGAGCAGCAGGTCAGGAAGACGCCCCTGCAATGCGGTGAGGGCCACTCTTCCGTTCTCGACTGCCTCGACGGTGTAGCCAGCATTGTTCAGCAGAAACGCGAGATAGTCGCGCATGTCCGCGTTATCTTCAGCCAGCAGAATATGAGCCTCCCCTGTGCTTTCCTTACGCTCGCCCGTTCCTTCGCCTTGACTCCGCTCCACCTCTGATGGCGATGGCTCCTGAATGGTTGGCGAGCTGTCATCGGCCCCGGAAAGCCAACTGAAGACCTCTTCCAGGTAGGCCGCACGTGTTCTGGATGAGCCGGGCGAAGAAGCAGCCGTCCGCACCTGTTCGGCAGGCAGGTGAGCCAAGCCTGTCGGGAGGCGCACCGTAAAGCTGCTGCCTTGTCCTATCGTACTCGTTGCGGAGACGCTCCCTCCGTGAAGGGAAACCAGGTCAGAGACCAGAGCCAGTCCAATCCCTGACCCTTCGTGTGTGCGAGTACGCGCTCCCTGCACACGATGAAAACGCTCGAAGAGATGGGGAAGTTCTTCATTCACAATCCCCGTTCCCGTGTCGCGTACCACCAGTTCTATATGCGTATCTTCAGGCCGCAGTTCCACCACGATCTCGCCTTCAAAGGTGAATTTGAGGGCATTGGAGAGCAGGTTCAGGACGATCTTTTCCCACATCTCCGTATCCACATAGACGGGTTCCGGTAACGAAGGGCAATGCACCTGGTAATGAAGTCCTGCCTGTTCGATGGCTGAGCGGAACATGCTGGCGAGGTCTCGCGTGAGGGCGGCGAGGTCTGTCGGGGTATAGCTTGCCTGGATGCGTCCGGCTTCAATACGCGAGAAATCGAGCAGGGTGTTGACCAATTTGAGCAGACGGAGCGCGTTGCGATGAACCAGCGAGAGCTGTTCATGAACAGAAGATGGAAGCGCATCTTGCGAGCCGGAAAGCAGGTCTTCAAGTGGCCCTAAAAGCAGAGTCAAGGGCGTGCGGAATTCGTGACTGATATTGCTAAAAAAGCTGGTTTTCGCCCGATCAAGGGCTGCTAAGTGTTCGGCTCGCGCCCTG
>DAIQNC010000235.1:0-6381 GCA_036788655.1 Ktedonobacteraceae bacterium | reverse complement strand
GTTGTAGCCAGCAGGAATGAAGCCATAGACGGGCTTGACGATTTCGACGTTCTCCGTGTTTTTATAGTCAGGAAGCAGGGCGAAGAAATCGTCGAAGAGTTGTAGCAGGTCTACAGAGTCGCCGGACTCTGCGTAGTAGAACAGGTAGATAGCAACGTTATCGTCCGTGCCGGGGAAGGTCTCCCAGATAAGTTGCCGTCCGTTGCGTGCATCCTCTGTTGAGACAAGTATCTCTCCAACGTCGGGGTCAACTTCCCCAGGTGCTGAGCCTTGCTTATAGCCGTGTGCGACTGTGCCGACGGTGGGACAGACGAGCGAGAAGGGACGCCCACAATTGAGCTGACAGGCGATGGGCGAGGTCGAACCCATGCCATCAATCAGTAGCCGCGACTTGTACCTATGTGGCTCACCTCGTTCATCGACAACATTGACGACATCGACGAAGGCAGCGGTCGGGTCAACGGTGCAACGTGTGAAGGTCGTGTTGTGCAGGATGACGTTGGGGAGCTTGTCGTTGATAGAATGCTCTCGGATTTTTTTGATGCAAAGTGCGGTCAGTTTGTCCGCATCTACAGCTACATTGAGAACATTTTTCAAGTGAAGTTCAGTAGCTGGCATCGTGATGTGTTCTGCATGAAAGCGCACGAGGCCATCGCTGTACTCGCGCTGAATGATACTTTCGAGTTCCTGCGGTGTGAGCAAACCAACGTCGAGCAGTTCTTGCAGTTCGTCACGCGAGATATTCCATTCTCGATGCACGGCTCCAACGGTGTAGCGGTCAAAAACGAGAACACGCAGACCATAGCGCACAGTCATCACGGCGGCATTGAGCAAATTGAGACCCCCACCAGCGTAAATGATGTCGAAGGTGTCGGTCTCTGCTACCGTATCAATCTCACGTTCCGCATTGAAGACGACTTCGGCATACTGACGACTCTGACCGGAAAGCAACATGTTCTGCCATGTTGTATTGAGGTCTTGTAAACGCCGCAAGTGAGCTTCTGCCTGTGGAATATGCGCGAATGCGTCCGCGAGATGTGGATATTGTGTATTGAGTTGTGCAAGTTCTGTCTGCATGAATGTACTAACCTCTTTCCATGTTGTGACGTGATTTATCACGTGCGTGTGCCAGAATGACGCGGTATGGACGTGATAAATCACGTCACAACATGGGTTTTTCGCCGATGACCATGTATACTTCCCAGCGGCGTGTGTGAATGCGTTCGGAGCGGCGGCTAAGTCCTGCTTGCTCTAAAGGTATGAGGTGACCAAACCATGCATCGGGTAATACTTCTGTCGCCACTGCTTCATTTTCGTCTGTGGCGCGACTACGTTTCATCTCTTCGTTCAAATTGTGCTGTTTGCGTGGGCCGAAGACTGCGGCTGGGCCATACACGAGCAGTTGTATCAGCATAAGGAATGGTTGCAACATGCCGACGGGGAGCAGGTTCGCGCCCTCGATGATGATGACGCGCCCACCGGGACGCAGAACACGCGCAATCTCTGCGATAGTGTCAGATTCATAAATATATTCAGATGGGAAGGTGCTGACGATGCTATCGAAGCTGTCGTTGCTGAATGGGAGCGATTGTGAGACACCTTGAATGACCCATGCTGGCTGTCCCAGTTTGCGTTTTTTCAGTGTATCACGTGCCGCATCGACCATCTCTGGTGAGTGTTCGACGGCACGAGCGTTGTAGCCAACATCGAGCATATCAGCGAGCAGATCGCCGAGACCACAGCCAAGTTCCAATACGTCAGTTCCATGAAGACGTGTTAAGACGAGACGTTGCCAGATACGCCATTGACCCGCGAAAGGGACGGTGCTGGCGAAGCGATACAGATAGCGGTTGCGATAGAGTGTTTCAAAGAGCAATTTACGTAGACGTGGTGTCATTCCTGTGTGCCTACCTTCACAAAAACGTCGAGCAGTTCGCGCAGGTGTTCGATGACCATATCCGGTTGCAACGCCTCTAACGTGGCACGATCCGGGCGGTAGTGTTTCATCCTGCTAAGTGCTATACGTTTGAGGGTGCCGAGTGGTGGTAAATTTTCATTGCTTTGCATACCTGCCTCATCACGTGCCTCTGCAAAAATGCGAGGATTTGGTTTCCAGACGCCATAGATACCCAGATGTTGTGCGCCGTAAACATCTGCACCAAGTTGGTCGCCGACCATCACGGACTCTGCTGCTGATACCTCTAAAGCATCGAGTGTATATTGAAAGATGCGCGAGTCCGGTTTGCGAATGTTGAGGTCAATAGAGACCGCTATATTGCGTGGCCCGATGTAGTCGGAGAAACCGATAGTTTCCAAATCTTCACGAAAAGCCTCACCGCCATGTCCACGATTGGTGACGATGCCTAGTTTGAAGCCGCATGCTTTGAGTGCCGCCAGCGTTGGCAGAGCATCGTTGAAAAACGCACGTGTTTCAGGAATGCGAAGGCGCATTGCCTCGAACACCTCTGCTCCGATAGCTGGTGAGACATCGGGAAAACCGAGTTGTTTCAGTCCGGCGACGGTGGCACGTGCGACATCTGGTTCAGTATAGATGCCAGTGCCGGGTTGCTCGTCCTGAATGATATTGGCGTAAATAGCCTTACCGAGTTGATATGGTGCAAGTGTTTCGAGTCGCGCAGCATCCTGTGGGTTAAGATGACGGCGTAGGACAGCGAAGGCGCGTTGTTCTGCCTTCAACTCTGCCTGTTTTACCGTGTTATCGTCGCGGTACGTCCAGAGTGTACTACCGAGATCGAAGAGAATGCAACGAGTGGTGCGACCCGTGAGAGGAGCAAGAATGTGTGGCACGTAACAATCCTTTCTTAACTAATCCTATGTGATATGATGGAGCGATAAATCGCCCCCCTACGAACTTCGTAGAGGGGCGATTTATCGCTCTTTGCATTCGATGCGATTACTTCTCTTCCTCGGTGCCGAGAACTTCGTCGATCAAGCCATACTCGACGGCCTGTGAGGCGGTGAGGTAGTAGTTACGGTCGGAGTCCTGTACGATGCGCTCCATAGGCTGACCTGTGTGCTTGGAGAGAATTTCGTAGAGGCTACGGCGCAGACGCAGAATCTCGCGTGCGGTAATCTCGATGTCGGTTGCCTGACCTTCCGCACCACCGAGTGGTTGGTGGATGAGGATGGTCGAGTTGGGCAGTGCGTAACGCTTGCCATGCTCACCGGCAGCCAACAGAACCGCGCCCATGCTCATTGCCATGCCCATGCAGAAGGTGGACACGTCGGGGCGTAGCCACTGCATGGTGTCATAGATGGCAAGGCCAGCGTAGATGACACCGCCGGGCGAGTTGATGTACATCTGAATGTCTTTGGTGGCGTCCTCGCTCTGGAGATACAGCAACTGAGCTACAACGCTGTTGGCAACATTATCGTCAATCTGTGTGCCGATGAAGATGATGCGCTCTTTGAGCAGACGCGAGTAGAGATCCCAGGATCGCTCGCCGCGTGGTGTAGACTCGATGACAGCAGGAATGATACCTCGTGGTTCGAGGATTTCGCGTGACCCCTTGACCCATTTCGGATCACGTGGATTAAAGATCGTCATCTTTAGCTCCTAATATTTTTCACGGATAGCTTTCTGTCTGCGAAAGGCAGAAAGGGTAAAAGCCGATAAACGTGTGTGCAGAGGTTTCCGTTTTGCAACGGGAATATGTACTGTCATAATAGCACTTGTGAAAAGCAAACGCAAGGGGAGACTGCTAATTTTTCTTCATTTTCTGGATGAAGCTGTCCCTACACATCGCCAAACACCATTACGGTTCATCGCTAAACACGCCTAAAGTCTCCCCAACAACAGGTCTCCAGACGCATTACAGAAATCAACTTCTCACGTATTCTTAGAGCAGTAAATGAGATAGTTCCTTATCTGTAGTCCGGTGATTTATCACGGATATGCAGGTCTGGACAGGAACGAAGTGATAAATCACCGAACTACGAAGCGAACAAGAGGAGCATATACCATGTATTCGATAACAATCACAATCAACGATGTGGAAAAAACGGAGAAGTTGCAGAACTCTACATTTGTGGTAACAGAGGAGCAGGAGTCTACTCAGAAGCTACTACGACCTGCATACTCGATAGCAACAACGTCTGAGCAGACGTTGAGGCTCCCAGAACCAGAGCCGATGACAGTGATGGATGTACGCAATATCACGAAGACGCTACCGCTTGGACGTGAGCATATCGACATCCTCAAAGGTATCAGTTTTCGCATTATGGGCGGCGAATTTGTCGCTATCGTCGGGCCGTCAGGTTCTGGCAAGAGTACGCTACTTGGCATCATCGCTGGCCTTGATAACCCCAGTACGGGTCAGGTGTTGATCGATGGCGTCGATATTACGCGCATGAACGAGGGGAAGCTGGCGGCGGTTCGCAATAGCAAAATTGGAATGGTCTTCCAGGCGTACAACTTGATACCGACGCTGACGGCACAGGAGAACGTTGAAGTTCCTTTATATGTCGGCAAGCACAAAGGGTCTCCATCGACACGGGCGCAGGAGTTGCTAGGATTGGTTGGCCTGTCGCATCGCCTCGATCATCGTCCGAGTCAGCTTTCGGGTGGTGAGCAGCAGCGTGTCGCTATCGCTCGCGCTCTGGCAACCGATCCTGCACTGGTCATCGCAGATGAGCCGACAGGCAATCTCGACGCACGCAATGGCGAAAACGTCCTCAAGCTCATCGCGGAACTTCGTGAGCAGACTGGCAAAACTTTTATTATTGCCACACACGACCCAGTTGTTGCCTCGCACGCGGACAGAGCCATTCGCATCGTCGATGGCAAAATCGCTCAAATAGATAACACCAACGGCACAATAACCCAATAACAATTATCGTAGGGGCCTTAATTTATTACGCCCAGGTCATATATTACGCCTCATCAGGCAGGAGAGGAAAAGACGATGAAGACTTCGATGTACTTCAACTATACATCTCGCTCGTTGTTCCGGGGTGGACAACGCACATTGTTAGCTGTGTTCTGTGTTGCCGTTGGTGTAATGGCGATTGTGGCACTGCAACTCGTAGGCTCAATGTTGCAAAGTTCGCTTACGTCGAACACGCGCAACACCAATGGTGGCGATGTTGCAGTTACGTCAACGAACGCACCTTTCAAG
Source organism: Ktedonobacteraceae bacterium (assembly GCA_036788655.1). GTDB lineage: Bacteria > Chloroflexota > Ktedonobacteria > Ktedonobacterales > Ktedonobacteraceae > JBBQVS01. The sequence goes on along the minus strand of DAIQNC010000235.1, from coordinate 1,243 downwards.
TCGAGCGACATGTCTTACTTCAAGCAACTGAAAAAAGATGGCACGATTACAAATTATACAGCGATAACCAGTACGAGTGGTGAGTTGAGCGCGAAAGCCTCTTCGTTTCAGGCTTTCATCGTCGAAGCGGTTGACCCGAACAACTACCCAATTGTCGCGGCTCCGACATTCACATCGCCGAGCAATGGAAGCATGGCAAGTTTACTCAACAATAATCAGGTTGTCGTAACACAGAGCTTCCTTGATGCAACGAAAGAGAAGATGGGCGATACGATTACCGTCTATCTCAGAACACAGTCGGGTTCAAGCCAGACGTTGCACGAAAAGATAGATGGTGTTGTTGCTAATACAGGCGTATTCGCACAATCAAGTAGTCTCGTTCTCGTCTCGACACACGATTATCAGGCCGCGTTTCCGAAAAATACGTCTGTGACCTATAATATGGTGGACGTAACGACAGTCAATCAGGCGCACACGGATACAGTGGTCAAGGATGTCAACAAGCAGTTTCCGCTTGCCGCAACACAAACAGTTGCGGACGCACTTAAAACACAGCAATCTTCAATCACCAATATCAACAATTTTCTGGAAATTGCTGGTATGCTCGCGCTGCTCATCGGTGGTGTCGGTATCGTGAATACCATGCAGGTACTGCTTTCTCGCCGCAAAACAGAGATAGCGATGCTCAAAACAACGGGCTATCGTCGTATTGACCTCTACCTGCTCTTCGGTCTCGAAACTGGTTTGCTTGGTCTAATTGGTGGCATTGTTGGTTCAGCAGCATCTATCGGTGTCAGCTACGTCGTTCGCATTCTCGTACAGAATCTTGGTATCACAGTTCCGTTCGTTATCAATCCCTGGTTACTGGTCAGTGGTGTCGCTATCGGTCTCGTTACCGCGCTCATCTTCGGACTGATGCCAGTCGTACAGGCCGCGAATATCCGCCCGTTAAATGTTGTGCGTGACTTGTCGGAGCGTAAGGGCATAGCTGGTATAGCATTAACGGTTATGCTATTGCTCATCCTCTCAGTGCTGTTCTGCATCCTGGCGATTGTCATACTTAATAACAATGTCATGCTCGGCGTCGAAGCGGTCTATGGCACATTCGCCTTCCTGCTGCTACTGAGTGCATTCTTCGGTCTGGTTGTCTTTATCATCAGTAAGTTACCAATTCCTGAGCGGTTCAATATTGGCTACCTGGCACTCATTCTCGCAGGTCTCGCGGCGGCTGCACTGCTTTACA
>DAIQNC010000234.1:0-6400 GCA_036788655.1 Ktedonobacteraceae bacterium | reverse complement strand
GTACACTTGCCGAAGCCGTTTTCGGTGACGATGAGCAGTTCGCTATCCTTCGGAGTCAGGTTGAGCGAGACAACCGTATCGTCTGAGTCGAGACGGATGCCGCGTACACCCCCGCTCGTTCGTGATGCCGAGCGTAGTTCTGCGACGGTAAAGCGTATCGCCTGCCCCTTTGCTGTGATGAGCAGGATATCGTCGTCAGTATGCGCCTGCTTCACGCCAATCAGTTCGTCGTCATCTTCAAGGTCCATCGCAATCAGGCCGTTACGTCGCACAACCTCGAAATCTTCCATCGGCGTTTTCTTGACTTCGCCCTTGCGCGTGGCGAAGACGAGATAATCGCGGCTCACGCCCTTTGGTACGCAGACGATAGCGGTGATACGTTCGCGTTGCTCAATCGAAATGAGGTTGATGAGATGCTCGCCCTTCGCGGTACGGCTCGTCTCTGCCAGTTCGTAGACGCGCAATTGGAAGGCACGACCTCTATCGGTGAAGAACAACAGGCTATCGTGCGTGTGGACGACGAGCAGGTGACGCACGGTATCGTCTTCGCGTGTTTGCATGCCGTTGATGCCGCGTCCACCGCGTCGCTGTGCGCGATAGGTGCTGGTCGGGAGCCGCTTGATGTAGCCCTTCTCGGTCAGCGTCACAACGGCCTCTTCGTTAGGAATCAGGTCTTCGTCGCGGAAGACGCTGGCCTCGGTCTCGATGATTTCGCTACGCCGTGCATCGCCGTACTTCTCTTTGAGTTCGTTCAGGTCGGCCTTAATCAGCTTGCGAATCTCGTTGATGTCGCCGAGCAGCATATTGTAGTAGGCAATGCTCTTGATGACTTCCTGCAACTCGTCCTCGATCTTCTGTCGCTCAAGGGCAGCGAGGCGAGCGAGGCGCATATCGAGAATGGCCTGACTCTGCAACTCTGAGAAGCCGAATTGCTCTTGCAGATTCGTCTTTGCAACATCGGGTGATGCCGACTGGCGAATAATCGAGATAACGGCATCCACATTATCAAGAGCCTTCTTCAAACCTTCTAAGATGTGGCGACGAGCCTCGGCCTTCGCCAGTTCGTACTGTGTGCGGCGCGTGAGAACGATTTCGCGGTGATTGATGTGGTGCTGCAAGAAGCTCTTGAGCATCAGCGTTCGTGGTTGCCCATCGACGAGTGCCAGCATATTCGCATTGAAGGTACTCTGCATGGCGGTATATTTGAATAGCGAGTTCAACACGCTATCGGGGTTGGCGTCGCGGCGCAGGTCGATGACCATACGCATTCCTGCGCGGTCTGACTCATCGCGTACCTCGGCGATACCGTCAATTTTCTTATCCCTTGCCAGTTCCGCAATTTTCTTGACCAGTTCGGCCTTGTTGACCATGTAGGGCAGTTCAGTAGTGATGATGCTGACTCTACCGCGCTCGGATTCCTCGAAGTGTGTCTTCGCACGAATAACGACGCGCCCACGCCCGTTAGAGTAGGTGTTGCGGATGCCCTCACGTCCCTGGATGATGCCACCGGTTGGGAAATCGGGGCCACGAATGATGCGCGAGAGGTCTTCCGTCGTCGCCTCTGGATTGTCGATGAGGTGAATGATGCCATCGCAGACCTCGTTCAGGTTGTGCGGAGGAATATTCGTCGCCATACCAACGGCAATACCCGTCGAGCCATTGAGTAGCAGGTTAGGCAGACGTGCAGGTAGCACCACAGGTTCCGTCGTCTGATTGTCGTAGTTCGGCCTGAAATCGACGGTATCCTTGTCGATATCACGTAGCAATTCATCGGCAATTGCCGCCATTTTTGCCTCGGTGTATCTCATGGCGGCTGGTGGATCATCATCCTGTGAGCCGAAGTTGCCCTGACCTAGCACTAAGGGGTAGCGCATCGACCACCATTGAGCCATACGCACAAGGGTATCATAGACTGCTGCATCGCCGTGAGGATGATAGCTTTTCAACACCTCACCAACCGTACCCGCGCACTTACGAAACTGCTTTGTCGATTGCAAGCCCATCTGATCCATCGCGTAGAGTACACGGCGATGTACAGGCTTCAAGCCATCACGTACATCTGGCAGGGCGCGACTCACAATCACGCTCATCGAGTAGTCAAGATATGCAGTCGTCATCTCATCTACAATATTTACAGGCTTGATACTGCCAAGTTCCATAGTCATCCTCACCAAAAACTTTAATAGGGTTATCAGGGTGTAATAAATTAGACCCGTACAGATACATTCAACCTGTACATACAAATTAGACCCATGAAGAGGGTAGTTGCCTCACAAAAAGGGGGTCAAGAACAGAGGCTTTTCTATTCCTTATTATTGTTATTATATCACATTGGCCTTTCAGAGGCAATTAGGACGCTCAAAAATAGGCATTCTGTCTACTTTATCGAGCCTATTTAGACTTCACCTTCAGGTGCGCTTACGGCAATAGGGACGCCAGAGTTTCTATACAATGCGGCAACAGGAAAGTCCACATCAATGCTCATCAGTTCTATCTCATCACCAGGCTTATACTCATGATAAATCGACCATCCCTTCTCAGTTCGGCGGAATATCTCGACACTCTGATACTTTGTAGAGACGAGTACATACTCCTGAACAGTGGGGCAAGCCCGATAGAGACCGAATTTTTGTCCTCTATCATAGGCTTCAGTCGAGTCCGACAAGACCTCGACGATGACACGAGGTGCCAGTATCTCCGTCTTATCGGGAGCTGGTTCGTCTCGCTCATCGCACGTCACCGAGGTGTCAGGATAGGTATAGCGTGTGGGCGAAAGGCGTGCAGCAACATCGGAGTTGTAGACATTACATGGACTGCTCTTTGTTGCCAGCGCATCTTCAATCGCTCTAACAGCGTTGCTTCCAATACGTCCATGTGCCAGACTTCCCCCTGACATAGCATATACCTGTCCATCAACATATTCGTATTTGACATCATGGCTATCCCGTGCCAGCTTACGCCATTCCTCTATGGTTATATGATGTGGTTTTCTCTCGGCTGCCATAATTAAACTCCCTTGTTTGGCTATTCTTTTTCGATGGTCGAAAGTTGGAAATCACTGCCCTGGCCTCTAGTAAATAAGTTCAAACTGCTTTCTTTTGCAAGCGAAATGTGATATAATGTAACTACAAAAGTGCGGCCTTATTACCGCATTTTCCTGGCCTATGAAGAATATTCATGCTAAGAGATGTATATACGCATGGTCTGGTCCGCCTACTGCGCTACCCCATCTACCTGCTCCTGTGCATCACTCACAGGGCTATTTATGTGCTTTTTCAATTGAGATACATAATGATACATGTTTGAGCCGCGATGTGAAAGAATATCTGCGCGATGAATCGCGCCATTATAAGCGGCACAGATGTGCGGCATGGGCGTAATGAATTACGTCCCTACAAGGTAATCTTATCATACATATATACACAAAGGAACGTACAGTGCTATGGTAAAGGCAAGAGAGTCAATAATCGAGGAACAGCTTTCTATCGCTTCTGATAGCTCCAGTGAGACGATGCTGGATGGTCATGAAAATGATGGAAACGGGCATGATGGACATAACGGAAACGGACATAATGGGAATGGTGGCTATGGTGGACAGAATATTCAGATTCTCGAAGGCTTAGAGGCTGTACGTGTGCGTCCCGGTATGTATATCGGCGCAACAGACCAGCGCGGTTTGCACCATCTCATTCAAGAAGTTGTCGATAACAGTATCGACGAGGTGATGGCAGGTGAGGCCACAACTATCAACGTTGTTATTCATGCCGATGAGTCTGTAACCATCTCCGACGACGGACGCGGCATTCCAGTAGACGAGCATCATCAGCGTCCTGGTATGTCCACGCTCGAAGTTGTGATGACGGTGTTACACGCAGGTGGTAAATTCGGCGGTGGCGGCTATCAGATTAGTAGTGGACTACACGGCGTCGGTGTTTCCGTCGTCAACGCGCTCTCCGAATGGTGTGTCGTCGATGTGAAACGTGACGGACGTTTGTGGCGACAACGCTACGAAAAGGGTGTCGCTACCACTGCATTGCTTGATGTAGGGCCAGCCGAGGGAACAGGCACAACAACATCCTTCTTGCCCGACCTCACTGTGATGGAGACACGCGACTACAATTATGACGTGCTGGCACAACGTTTCCGCGAGATGGCCTATCTCAATCGTGGCATGACCATCACCATCATTGACGAGCGCACCGACCGCGAGGCGACGTTCTACTTCGAGGGTGGTCTGGTCTCCTTCGTGCGCTATCTCAACAAGAACCGTGTCACACTCCAGGCGCGTCCCGTCAGTGTTATCCGTGAAATAGACAATGTGAAGGTCGAGATTGCCGTCCAGTACAACGATAGCTGGAGTAGTACCGAGTTCTCATTCGCCAACGGCATCAACACGATTGATGGCGGTATGCACATCACAGGCTTCCGTAGCGCACTCACTCGTGCGCTCAACGATTATGCACGTAAGGCCAACATCCTCAAAGAAAAAGACGGCAACCTGACAGGTGACGACGTGCGCCAGGGCTTGACCGCCGTTGTGAGCGTCAAGATACCGAATCCGCAATTCGAGGCGCAGACCAAGAGCAAACTGAACAACGCCGAGGTACGCCCCATCGTCGAGACCATCACGAGCGAAATGCTCAACCGCTACCTTGAAGAGACGCCGAGCGAGGCCAAAGCCATCATCGAAAAGTGCATGCTTTCGGCGAGAGCGCGTGAAGCCGCTCGTGCCGCCCGTGACCTCGTACAACGCAAGAATGTGTTGGATACGACACTGCCCGGAAAATTGGCGGACTGTTCTGAGAGACGCCCGGATAGATGCGAATTGTACCTTGTTGAGGGCGATAGTGCAGGCGGGTCAGCAAAGTCTGGGCGTGACCGTCACTTTCAGGCCATTCTCCCATTACGTGGTAAAATCCTGAATGTCGAGCGTGTCGGACTTGACCGTGTACTCAAGAGTGAACAGGTCAAGAATATCATCACAGCTCTCGGTGTAGGAATCGACGAGCATTTCAATCTTGCGAAACTGCGCTATGGTCGCATCGTCATTATGTGCGATGCTGACGTTGACGGGGCGCACATCCGAACGCTGCTGCTCACCTTCTTCTTCCGTCACATGCGTCCGATTATCGACGCTGGACATCTCTACATCGCGCAACCGCCGCTCTACCACATCAAGGTAGGCAAGAATGTACGCTTCGTCTACACCGATGAGGAACTCAGTGCGATTATCGAGGAGTACAAGGCCACGCACAACGGCAAGGAGCCAGAGGTAGGCCGTTACAAAGGACTCGGCGAGATGAACCCCGAAACGCTATGGGAAACCACCATGGACCCGGCGCACCGAACCATCCTGCAAGTTTCCGTCGAAGAGGCCATCGAAGCCGATAAAGTGTTTAATATGCTGATGGGCGATGAGGTTGCACCACGTAAGAGGTTTATTGAGAGCCACGCGAAGAGCGCGAATTTGGACGTGTAGTTTCTCTTTTAATAAAGATTACTGTTTAGAAATTCGACCCACTTAATTATCAAGTGGGTCGAATTCTACCATCAAAAAAGGTAGTGCGAGCAATTATGGAAATGAGAAATTCACCATATATTATTGCACCTTGCATGGAACAAAAGTTGGTAGAGGTATGGTCTACGCAACGCCTACCATTTCCATCTAAAAATGAAAATAAAGATGAGAAAAGATGGTTGAAAGAACTACGTCGAGATATTAGTAACGGGGTACGTGATTTAGAAAGAAATCAAAATGCCGTTTTACATGCTGTGTATGGCGCACCACTAAGTGGTATCCGTGCTAGAGATTTCTGTGATACTGAAAATATTTTGTTTTATAATGTTGGATGTGGTTCTTTTGCTCATATAGCTCAACACGGTATCTGTTTCGAGAGATCTTTTTCATACCCTGAACCTGATGTATTTCAGTTGCTTGGAGATAATTTACATTATTATCGCTATGCAATGATGGATGAAAATGCAGGTTTTGTACACTGGCAAGATGGTAGAAAGTTGGCAGAATGGAACAATGTTGAGATTATTAGAGTGGCTTCAGATATGAGCCGCTCATAGGTCTGTCGGGTTTCGGGTGGATCGCCCATACGAAGCTGGTTCTCAACAGTTTCCAAAACTAATTTCTTCAACTGAGGGTTCGTCTCTGTATTCCCCTCTTTCAGTCTGGTTGCCTTCTGGATTGTCTGATGAGCTTTCTTTTCTGCTTGCTTCTGTTTCTCACCCTGATTGCATCCTTTCAAGACATGGGATACACATTGCTATACACACTATAGCATTTTCCTGACAGACATCTCACTTTCTCAGAAGTGAGAAACCTTTCTTTACCACATCCCGTGTTAACAACAGACCCTGTTTCATCGAACGGAAGGAGCCGTATGTGATG